>PLEA01000603.1 GCA_003136335.1 Acidobacteriaceae bacterium
GATAAAACCACACCCGCTCCGGCAACGGCGCATGCAGCATGGGCGTGTAATTGGTCTCATTGATCGCCCCGAACCCCGGCGCGAACGCGCCCACGCCGGTCTCCCCGTCCACCTGCAAGTCAAGAATTTTTACCGCCAGCGTGTCCCCGGGCTCCGCGCCCTCCACATAAAACGGCCCCGCCAGCGGATTGTCCCCCGTCGCCATGCTGAGCGTATCGCCCGGCTTCTTCAGCCCATTGCCGAAGCAGTCCAGCGTATTCGTGTCCAAAATATCCCCGGACTTCAAATGCAAAACTGGCTCCGCCGTAGCGAAAAGATATTTTACATTGGCATTTGTAGTGGTGTAGTGCACCACATTCTGCGCAAAGGCTGAACCCATCAGCAGCACAACAGCAAACACGCGAACCATCACGAAGCCTCCCAGAAATCTCAGACGCCAGACGCCAGACTTAGCCGTGATTGTAATAGACCGGGGTGCCCCACCCTTGTCGCGTTCTTTGCGACAGGGTGGGGACTTTGACTTTGACTTCGAAGTTGACTTTTCCCGTTCCAGGAATCACCCTCCAACCGACGTTCACAGATCACATAGCAAATCCGCACGCCTAAAATAAGATTGTCTCCATGCCCTGGGGACTAAAACGCTTCCAGCAGGCTTGCTGTCTGCACTTCATAACCTTCAGCTGCCATCATCGGGATCCGCTAGTGGCCAATGCCCCTGCCCGCGACATCTTCGAGCACACCCTGGAACGCGTGCGCCAATGGTACGGATTCTGTATCTCCGGCTACGTGATCATGCCCGAACACATTCACCTGCAGATCAGTGAACCGGAACGCAGCACACTCGCCGCGGCTCTGCAGATGCTCAAACAAAACACGGCGCGCCAGCTCCATCCACGCGTGAGCAGCCCGTTCTGGCTGCCCCGCTACTACGATTTCAACGTCTGGAGCGAGGACAAGCGAGTCGACAAGCTCCGCTACATCCACCGCAATCCCGTACAACGAGGCTTGGTGCCGCGCCCGGAGGATTGGCCATGGAGCAGTTTCCGCCACTACGCTTCCGGAGTTGACGGCGCAGTCGAAATCGAGTCGCAGTGGACGGCGCGTACGCGGGAACAGTTGTTGATCGAGCCTTCGATCCTGCCTCAAAGTCAAAATCCCCACCCTGTCGCAAAGAACGCGACAAGGATGGGGCACCCCAAGTAAAGTGACGTGGAAGCGCGGATTTCGTCCTAACCGCGTTCTTTGCGGTTAGGGTGGGGATTTTGATCTCGAAAGGACTCGATGGAAGTGTGTCTTCCGTCGTGCTCCCCCGTGCCCTCCGCGGTTAAAGCTCTTTCTTCCGTCGCGCATAAAACCGACGCACCTTAGCGCGATTCCCACACCGCGTCATATCACACCAGCGCCGCTGATGGTTCTTGCTGGTATCAAGAAAAAACCACTCGCAAGCTTTCGATGAGCACGCCCGAACATACACCAACTGATCCGACGCCAGCAGATCGGCAGCCGAACGGGCAATCGGCCACAGGACGCTATCGAAGTCGAGCAGTTCGTCGAACATCCACTCAAATCCTCCCTTCGCCGGAGCCAGCTGCATGTGTCCTGCCGCGGTTTGAACGTAGTTGTTCAGTCTCGCGAGCGCGCCCGGCGGCACAGGCCGCTTGTTCATGGTCGCCCAAAAAACATCGTGAATGGCTTCGCGCAATTCTCTGCCCCAGAGCAGAACTTGTTGCGCGCGCTCCGGATCGGCATGACTGCGTTCGTAAAGTCGATCCACCTGGCTCGGTTGCAGAACCCCAGTATCCTCGCCAAACCGCGCGAGATCGATATAAGTCTCCAGCAATTCCTTGGGCTTGATGTAACGGTCGTCGAGCGTGTTCACGAAGTCGAGGCAGACGTTGCCGGCAATCAGATCGAAGCCCGGCGGTCGTCGCCGTGCAATTTTCCCAGTTTCTTTGGTCTGCGTCAGGAGATTTTCCTTTCAATCCATTATCTAACCATTAAAACCATATTGACAAGTTAGTTGTGATGACCTAGAATTCGACTAACCTGTAAAACACAAATAAGAGGTTAGATAATGTTATATCACAAAACGTCGCAAATTATGGCTCTCCTCCGCAGCGGCCGAACCATAAACATTGGAGGCAGACCTGTGCTCGCGCCCACGTCACGCAAATCCGCGGCCGACCGCCGCCGCGCCTACTCCATCCAACTGGCGCTCGCCTTCGCGGCGACCTATCTCATCTGGGGTTCGACCTACCTCGCCATCCGTTACGCGGTCGAGACCATTCCACCGCTCGTTACTGCAGGCATCCGGCACTCAATCGCTGGCACGATTCTTCTGGCATGGGCCTGGGCGCGCGGCTTTCGTCCGACGCGCGCGCATTGGGTTTCTGGATCCATCGTCGGAGCATTATTTTTTCTCGTCGGTCACGGATCGCTGCACTGGGCCGAACAATATGTGGGGTCAGGACTGGCCGCGCTGCTCATTGCAACTGAACCCATGTTCATTCTGGTTCTAGCCTGGTCGATGGGGCAGCAGAAGATCAGCCGGCTCAGCGCGCTGGGTTTGGGTTTAGGCGTGCTCGGCGTGGCCATGCTTACCGGCGCAGAGTTGACGGTGAAGGGTTCGAGCTTGCTCGCGCTCCTGGCCGTGCTCGTGGGTTCGTTCGCTTGGTCGGCGGGAGTGGTGATCTCTCCCAAACTCAAGCTGCCTTCGGACGCGCTGGGACGCACCGCGCTTCCGACCATCTGCGGGGCGGTGATGCTGCTCGCAGCCGCAGGACTGACGGGCGAGTTTCACGCCACACACTGGGCAAGCATTTCGCTCAAATCGATTTTAGGTCTGGCCTATCTGATCGTCTTTGGCTCCGTGGTCGCATTCACCGCGTATACATGGCTGCTGCAGCGCTGTCCTCCAGCAGTGGTGGCGACGCACACCTATGCGAATCCAGTCGTGGCTGTGTTTCTGGGATGGCTCCTCGCTTCCGAACCGTTGACCACGCGAGTCGTGCTGGCGTCAGTGGCGATTCTCGGAGCGATCATGCTAATCCGCAAAGGCGAGCAGGCCGCGGTGCAACTCGTGGCTGTCCCCGCCTCTGCGGAAGCCGGATCAATCCAGGAATGCGCTCAGTCGTTGCGTTGCAGTTCGGAGCACACGATCCACAAGTGATCCATATATTCGCCACTCATGGATCGTAACCCTGTGACGACCGCGCCCGGGGGGCAGCGAGCTTCGCTGGGTCTTCCTCCCGGCCGCGGCCGCGTCACGGATTCTGTCAGCTCAGTCCGGGGATAGTCGCGCCTCTCGGCAATCTCGCTCACGAAACTGCATCCCCCAATGGCTTCATCGATGGAGGCGCCGGTTCGGCCGCTCGTCCTTCGCTCCTCTCCGACCGACCCATCCGGTCGCAAGCGAGCGCAATCGAGCCATGCCTGGTTGAAGAATTCCCTGGTTTGCACGTGAAAGCCAACCGCTACGAAACCGGGCTTGCACAGTGCATCGGGCGAAGGCCTTCCGCCCGAGCCACCGCCAAAGTCGCGAGATGCGTTCGCGAGACATCACGTGAATCGCATCACGATCGTGATCGCGGTCCCGATCGTGCTCTCGATCCTGAGGCGCTGCCACCGCGACGAATGCGATCAGAAACAAAATCGCGAACACGGCAGCGACTCGCAACGTCCCGCTTTGCCATACAGTCTTGCGGGTTGAAACTGACTGAGCACTCTTTGAGATTGCCATATGCACGCCCTTTGAAAGATCGGCGCGCCCCAAGCGATCGCCGACCCCGACTTGATTTGAATAGGAGAAGGCGATCGTAGCGATGACAATGCGCAGGCCGCATTCCTGCGAGGAACCCGTTACCTTTTTCAGTTACCAGCGTTATCTCAAGCGACTCTCGTTTCGTTAAGGTCCGCAGACTCTTGCCGATGGATTAATTGCGGCGGTAACCGCGACCGGCGGAGGCGTGGCGAAGACGCAGACGTTCAGCTTGACTATGCAGCAAAAGAACCAGAGCTCTCGTTTTTTACGTAAATGCCAATTTCAGCTGATTCGAGAGCGCTTCCCGAAGGACAGACGCATCCCGCAGGAAATTTGAAAGACTGAATCCCCTCACGCTGAGAGACCAAACAATTTTCCCATCTTTTCAGAAGAGAACTGCACTTCCTCGCAAGGGCCATTTCCGCCGGGAACGGAAACTCGTTTTACGGTCGAGATCACGGCGTTGCTGAGCTTGATGCGTGGCTTTCCTTCTTTCCACGTCTGCGATGGCCGACAACGATATTCACTCCTGTCAGGACTTCGTTCGTGACTGAGGCTTGAAGAAACCTGGGCGAAGCTGAGTCTACGGGCTTAGTGAGCTTGACTACGTGGAGCCTGGAGGATTCGTTGGTCACCAAGCCCTGATAAAAGCTGAGCGAAGCGTTGTCTACGACCGTATTCACCCTGAAGGGCAAGGGCTGCCGCTTTCCTGAGACGCTAGACGGAGGGTCAAGCGGCACCAGAGAATTCATTTGAAATGCCGAGAGTTCAGCCCATTTATGATCTGTTCCGTTGTTAGTAATGACGAGGGGAGAGTGAGTGCGCGGTCCTCGCAGCTTGCCTGACGAGGTGGAATCGAGGGGAGACTCGCATCCCCTTTCGAAAGCCACGACCTCGCTCCATTTGTCGCTCTTCCCCTTGCTGGGCGGAGTGCCGGTGATCCTGCCTTGCAGGGCACCTACTACTGTGCATGTGAACATCGAGTGCCATCGGATTCTCCTGAAATCGCTGCGTCGAACCGATGCCTGCTATTACTCAGTATGGGGAGCAAGCAGGTCCTCGAAACCAGATGCTCCAGCCGACCGGGTCAGAGCGCGACGACCATGGCACACCTGTTCCCGACCCGTTGCTGCAAGTGTGTACGAACCCCGTCATGCACTTCCTTTAGCACGGCTTTGCTCCGATTATCGAAACAAGTCAGTCGTGGCCGATCCGCACTCGCGGAGCAAGAACTCCGGGGGATCGTTTTTTCAAACCGTTGATCTGTGCGGGATGCGCGAGAAAAGTACGGGGAGAAGTGAAAGATGATTCCAGAGAGACGCAGTTGCCTGCGGCATAAGGTGCATGGGCCAGTCTTTGCCAGTTTTGATGGCGTTAC
>PLEA01000697.1:0-6815 GCA_003136335.1 Acidobacteriaceae bacterium
AGTCGGCTTCGAGGAGATCTCCCGGAAGCCCGTTTATCGGGAACAATGCCGAGGATTCGTTCCGGTTTGCGTCGTTCCTGAAACGGTCTCTGTAAATGGAGAATCCCTGCACCGCGGCAGCCGGCGTTCGCTTCGACAGCAAGTTTGCGGGTGGCCAAGGAAGATTTCATGCCTCCAAGTGTGTCAGGGAATCGTTGGAGATTCTTGATATGATCGCTGAGCCGGCTCCGAGGATAGGAACTCAAGCCGCCGCAGAGGCCTCGACGCAATGAATCGCACGGTTCTCGGTTTGCTGTTTGTAGTTTGTTCGACAGCGCATCTCTCTTCGCAGATGGGCAATATGAACGCTCCGACATTTACGAAGGATGTCGCGCCGATCCTGCAGAAAAACTGCCAAAGCTGCCACCGGCCGGGCGAGGCTGCCCCGTTCTCAATGCTCACGTACGAGGAGACGCGGCCCTGGACCGGAGCCATGAAACTGGCCGTGAAGCAGAAACTGATGCCGCCATGGTTTGCCGATCCTCAGGTTGGACATTTCGCGAATGACCGGTCGCTCTCTCAAAAAGAGATCGACACAATTGTGGCGTGGGTGACCGCCGGCGCGCCCAAGGGCGATCCCAAAGACATGCCTGCACCCGTGAACTTTGTGGAAGGATGGGGCATTCCAAAACCGGACGTGATTTTTCAGTTGCCCAAAGAATTCTCCGTGCCGGAATCGGGCATGGTCGAGTACCAATATGTCATCGTGCCCACCGGCTTCACGGAAGATAAATGGGTGCAGGCCGTCGAAGTCCGACCTACGGAGCGCTCCGTGGTTCACCACATCATCGCGTACATTCGCGAACCCGGATCGAATTACTTCAAAGACCAAAAGCGAGGAGTTTTCTTCGAAGCTCCTCCGGCCAAGACGGATGAGAACGTTGACACCAGCGCTCTGCCCAGCGATTTTCTGGTTGGCTATGCTCCCGGCCAGCCCGCGGAGGTCCTACCGGTAGGCGAGGCGAAATTGGTGAAGGCCGGATCCGACATCGTATTCGAGGTGCACTACACGCCCAATGGAAAAGCGGTGATGGACCGAACCGAGCTGGGCCTGGTATTCGCCAAAGAGCCGCCAAAGAAAAGAGTGCAGACGTTGTCGGCGGTCAATGGCACTTTCAAAATTCCCCCCGGCGATTCCAACTACCGCGTGGATGCTTCCTTTGAAATTCGCAAGGAGGTGATCCTGGCCTCGATTCATCCACACATGCACGCCAGGGGAAAGGATTTTGAATATCGCATCGTATTTCCGGGCGGTGAGACACGGACGATCCTGCGCGTGCCGCAATACAACTGGCACTGGCAGCTTTGGTACAACCTCGATGAACCGATTGTGCTGCCCCCTGGGGCGCGAATCGAATGCACAGCGCATTTCGACAACTCGCCGAACAATCCGGAGAATCCAGACCCCACAAAGACCGTGATCTGGGGGCAGCAGAGCTGGGACGAGATGATGGTTGGCTTCTTCAACCTGGTTTACGATCCGCGGATCTCTCCCAAAGACTTGCTGCCGGAAAAGAAAGCTGTTGCGAACAGCAAGGCTTCAATCGCGGATCATTGACGCCGAAGGCTGAACATTCAGGACCACCGACAACTCCAATATGAAGATTGCTCCTCGCGCCCTGATCATCCTCGCCGTGCTCTCTGCATTTTCCACGGCTCAGTCTGGTCTCCCACCAAAGAAACACCTCCTTGTCATCGGAGAAGAAAAAGGATACCGGCACGACTCCGTGTCCCATGCCATGGCGACCATCGAGCGACTGGGGCGGGAAACCGGGCTGTGGGACACCACACTTCGCACCGACACCGAGGTACTAACGAAGAAGAAGCTGGAATACAACGCACAGAACTTGAACGACTTCGACGCCGTGCTCTTCTTTACCGGGGGCGACCTCGAAATGAATGCCCAACAGAAGGCCGACTTCCTGTCGTTCATCCACGAGGAGGGCAAGGGATTCATTGGCGTGCACAGCGCTGCCATCACTTTCGTGGACTGGCCCGAATTTGTGGAGATGGTTGGCGGGACTTACGACGAGCACCCGTGGACTACTTTCGATGCGCCCATCCTCGTGGAGGACCCGGGCTTTCCGGGCATGCAACAATTCCCGCATTCTTTTACGTTGCGCGACGAAATTTACCAGATGAAAGACTACTCACGCGACAAGGTGCGAGTGCTGATGCGGCTCGATGTCAGCAAGCTCGACATGAAGAACAAGAATGTCCATCGCACCGACGGCGATTTTGCTGTGACTTGGGCAAAGATGTACGGCAAAGGGCGCGTCTACTACACGACATTAGGGCACGTGGAAGCGAACTGGGACAAACCGGAGTTCCAACAAATGATTACCGAAGCCATCAAATGGGCGATGGGGTTGGAAAATGCAGAACTGACATCCCGTCCGCTGCCCGCAAACTAGCCTGGCGAAAAAGCAAGACAGCGAGGGGTTCATTGATTCTGGAAGATGCGATCACGAGAAGAAGTTTTGTGAAGACGGTGGCCGGCGGCCTGGCTGCAACCGCACTTCCCTTGCGCGCCGCGGCGAAGCTGAACGTTGGCATTGGCACCTATAGCTATCACAATCTCTCGATGGACGAAATGATTGTTCAGCTGAATGCGCTGCAAGTTGGGGAAATCGAAATGTCGCGCGGTGAGTTCATGCTGATGAACCACCCCACCGAGGAACTGTTTCGTTCGGCTCGAACCAAACTTGACCGAGCGGGAATCCGCTGCGTGTCCTACTACACGGCAACCATCAAACGAGATCAGGATTTAGAAAACGCTGTGCGGTTTGCCAGGCTGCTGGGCAGTAGCAATGTCACCGGCGATGCTACTGGCAGCATTCTGAATCGAATCGATCGGCGCTTTACGCAGGAACAGTTGACCTTCGGAATCCACAATCATTACTTCAAGGGCGAAAAGTTCGCCTACGAGAGTCCAGAGGATGTGCTGAGCGCTCTCGCGGGACTTTCCAAAACCGTCGGCGCCACAGCAGATGTGGGACATTTTGCATCTTGCGGCCATGATCCCGTCGACGCCGTGCGCAAATTGGGACCTCGTCTGATACTGGTGCACCTCAAAGATATTCAGGCCGTGGACGGCGAAGTGAACGTGCTGCTTGGAACAGGAATTTCTAAAATTTCTGCGGTCATGCAGGAACTGCACCGGCAGAATTTTGCGGGACTGGTGGCTGTGGAATACGAAAAAGAGGGCGACGTGAACGACGACATGCGGCGAGACATGGAATTTGCACGCAGACTCGCCTAGCGGCCTGGCATAGGGGACAGAAGCAAATGTGGAGAGTTTTTCTATTCTTATTGATTTCTCTAAGCGCCTGGACACAAGACGCGCATCCGATCCTCGCACTTGGTTCGCCCGCGCCTAACTTCGAACTACCCGGCGTGGATGGAAAGACGCACAAGCTCAGCGATTATGCGGCGAGTCCAATCCTAGTTGTGGTCTTCACTTGTAATCATTGCCCGATCGCGCAGATGTATGAAGAGCGTATCGGGAGGCTAGCCGCGGACTACAAGGGTCGGGGCGTGGCCGTGGTGGCGATTCAGCCCAACGATCCGAAGGCGATCCGGATCGATGAACTGGACTCCTCGGATATCAGCGACAGTCTGGCCGAGATGAAAATCCGCGCCGAATACAAGCATCTGCAATATCCCTATCTTTACGATGGCGAGACGCAAGCGGTGACCAGGGCGTATGGTCCCCAGGCAACGCCGCACGCCTTTATCTTTGATCAGGAACGTCGTCTGCGCTACGAAGGCCGCCTTGACAACAGCTACCGAATAGAGCTGGTGAAGACGCAAGATGCGCGCAATGCGATCGACGCGATACTGGCGCATCAGGAAGTCGTTGTGAAACACACCGGAGTTTTCGGTTGCTCGACGAAGTGGCAGGAGAAAGCGTCTTCGCGGATCGAGGGCTTGCGGAAGATTGAGGCGCAGCCCGTGCAACTGGAGATGGCGACTGCCGCCGACTTGAAGACGCTGCGCGCCAATCCCAGCAAGCAAATGCTCTTGGTCAGTTTTTGGGCGACCTGGTGCGGTTCGTGCATAGCCGAGTTCGCCGATCTCGAAGACACTTACCGGATGTACAGCGTCCGCGATCTGGGATTAGTCACGGTATCGACCAATATGCCTGACGAGACAAATACCGTCATGAAATTGCTGGAGAAGATGCACGCCACCAGCCGCAATCTGCTTTTTGCTTCGAACGACACTGCATCGCTGCAGGCGGCATTCGATCCCAAGTGGGAGTCAGCCGTGCCTTACACCGTATTGCTGGCTCCTGGCGGTAAGGTGCTTTATCAGAAGCAGGGATCCGTCGACATTCTAGAACTGCGCCGGAAGATCCTTGCCTACCTGGATTCTGACTATATCGGCTTCAACAAGTATTGGTCGGGCGAGTAGCGGTTTGCAAGGATGGAGGATGGTCTCGCCCGCTTGCGACGCCGACACGCTTCCGGCCACAAACACAAGGACAAATACAAACCCAAGCATCGAGCGAGAAGATAGACACAGTTGCTTCATGGCGCGAACCTCGCAATGGGGAGTCGCAGTGCCTGGGATGGTTAAGGCGCGTTGGACGAGATTGTAGCACGCGGAACCCTTCAAAAAAGCCTGCTCACGAGAAGGGTAGTGGGCTACTTTGAGGTAGCTCACCACCCACGAGAAGTGTTACAATAAGTTCACACGGCTGGCATCCCCAGCACACAATCAATCCAATCGCCCTAAGCAAATACCCAGCGGCGCATGCCCCCTGCTCGATGTGATGCGGTGCCGAAGCACACAAATCGCCTAACTTCTGGCTAGATACTCTCCCTCGACCCGAGCGTCTCAAAAAGAAACCCGACTGGGCGGCGCAGACGCACGGTTGATTCCTTTTGGGCGGTTCGCAACTAACCTGCCAACGTCCCCGTCCCCTAGAACAAAGGCAAGACCTAAAGAGGCAGAACTGCGTCGGCCCGTCTCGGGACAAGCCGCCCGCCCACCCTCAGAATGCGAAGCGCAATGAGAACTGCATGAAACGAGGCGTGGTTAGCGTCGAAACGTATCTGCCGAACTGTGCCGCACCGAAAGACAGCGAGGGTTGAGCGCCGCGCACGTCGTAACGCACCGAGTTAGTGGCGTTGAAGGCTTGCCAGCTGAACTCCAGACGCCTCCGCTCACCCAGCGAGAAATCCTTGCTTACCCCGGTATCGATATCGAACATGCCGTTGCCGATGACGCTATTGCGAACGCCGGATTCGCCCGGCCACTCTGGACGGTAGGCCGCCAGGGCGGCTGCCGGATCAGCGAAGATGTCGGGGCCACTCACACCATCCACGACGACGTTCTTGGGGTTGGATGCCCTTGGAGCCGGGCCGTTCGGCTCGGCATCGCCCTCGATGTTCCAGTTGGTTGCCCAGGTGAAGCCGTTGTCGATGGTGATCGGGAAACCGCTGGTCCAGCGGAAAATGCCGGAGACGTGCCACCCGCCCACCAACGCGTTGAGCAACGGGCTGGCGTTTTCCACCAACCTCTGGCCTTTGCCGAAGGGCAGCTGATAGACGAGGTTGGCGTTCATCTGGTGGAAGGCGTTGAAATCGGAGAGCCCGCGCAACGCCAGTGGATCCCACGAATTGATGACAATGCCACCGCCGTTCAAGTCGTTGCCCGTTCCGCCGGTTCCTTCATACGGACCGATTCGTTCCGCGGCCGAGGCTTCGTCGAACGATTTCGAAAACGTGTAGTTGAACTGCCCCTGCAGGTTGGCTCCCCATCGGGCATTGTAGGTCACCTGCAACGCGTTGTAGTCAGAAGTGCCGATGTTGCGCCACGCATAGAGCGAACTGAACTGGTCGTGGTAGAGCGCGTACGGGCCGAACTTAGAGTTCGGGAGCGCGGGACTCAACTGGAGTATGGTGTTGGGCAAATCCAGATATTTCAAAGTTAAGGTTTCGTTATGCGGGAAGCAATTCCAGATTTCATAGACGTTCTGGGTGGCCGTCGGATTGGCTGGGAGTTTACCGGGTGCGCAATTGAGACCGTTAGGAGTTGATTGGCTTTGGTTGTTCATGCCTAGAGCACTTTGTGTGGTCCCGCCAGCCCAGCCGGGAAAGAGACTCTCCCAAAATGGGATGGGCTGGATTGAGTTGACGTCGGTGCCCATGGTGCCGTCGGATTGTATGGCGGCAGCGGCCTTGGAGAGCATGGTAGCTGCCTGGAAATATCTGGTGTTGCTCGCCGGATCGTTCAAGTTCGTGGGCATGCCCATATCCACCTGCATCGGCAACCGCCGACCGACACTGCCCACATAGGCAACTTGGAGCGAGGAGCGGGAGGTAATCTGGCGCGCCAGCGAGAAATTGAACATGTGCGTATAAGGCGTCTTCACCGACTGGTCGAGCCCCCAGTTGATGGCAAAGGCGGTGTTGCTTGGGGTATTAGGGAAACCTCCCACTGGCGGGGGGCCGAACAAACACCCCGGGTTGTTCAAACTCGGACACGGCGGAGGTAGGCAGGACTGGCCGGCAGCCCCGGGAATGAGACAGGTAAAGCGGGGAGCGTTGGAGGCCGTCACCGAACCAGCGGAGTTTCCGAGAAGCGTGGAGAGGCCGAAAGAACCATGCTGGTCAAAGCTGTTCACGATCGGAACACCGAAGTGGTCGTACATAATGCTGTAGCCGCCGCGGATCGTGAACTGGTCCTTTTTGCCAAGAATCTTCGAGACCCAACCCTCGCCGGTATCGGGCGCCCAGGCCACGGCAATCCGCGGCGAAAAATCCTTG
>PLEA01000697.1:6914-16456 GCA_003136335.1 Acidobacteriaceae bacterium
CTGTCCTGGCCAAAGAACTCGTAGTCATTGATGGCGTAACGGCGGTTGACCGCTTGGCCCTGGGGAAGCGCGGTGCCGTTGCGCGCGTAATTATAAATGCCGTCCCCCTCGGCCAAAATACCCATTACGATCGCAGTCGCGCTATCGTAGTTGGGACCGAAGCTACTATCCACCAGCGGATAGCCATTGTTGCCTGGATCCAATGGGCTGTGGTCGTTGGCGATCCCTCCCGTGTTGAGATAGACCACATTGGTCTGAACGTCCGAGAACGAGTTTAGGTAGCTGATGTGGTTGTTGCGAATCAGAAATAGGTCGGTGCCGAACTGAAACGTGTGATTTCCCCGCGTCCAGCTCAAACTGTCGCTCAACTGGTTGTCAGGCACAAAAGCAGTCGTAGGGCGAGTGAAGGGAACCAGGTCGTTAATCCCATTCAGAAAAACTCCCGGATACACAGAGGTACCACCGTACTGCTGGCCCTGACGGATGAAGCCCCAGTGAAAATCGTTGATGAGCCTGGGGGTGAGGAGTGAGGTGAGTCCAATGGTTATGCCCTTGCTGTCATCCAGAAAGTTCGTAGCGGCGGGCTGCCCAGGAAACTGTTGCGGTCCCGGTTCCTTGAAGTTTTGCATCTCTCCGCGCACAAACAAGGTTTCGGAGCCACTCGACGTGATGTGGTAATCGAGCCGGGTAATGTAGGTGTTGAAGCTGCGATCCACGTTTGGCGAGAAGCGAAATCCCAGAGTATTCGAACCATCGCCGGCGGTGCCTTCATTGGCCCCTGGATACTTATTGAGAACGTTCAGAACCGCTTGATTCACGCCGATTCCGAGCGGGTCCATGGCTTTGATTTGGTCCGGTCCGAGCGCATAGTAACCTGGTTGGACGTTGCTGACGCCGTTGACGGTGCCGCCGGAACAACGGGGATCTTGGTCTCCGTTCAGAAGGAGAGCACATTTGTATACGAGATCGCCCGCGCGCAGAGCCGGGCTGGGGACGAGCCGCAGTGCGCTGCTGCCTTCGGCGTCGCGCCGCCCTTCATAGTTGCTGAAGAAGAAGAGACGATTCTTCATGATCGGCCCGCCGACCGCGGCGCCGAATACGTTGCGCAGGAGCTTCGGCGCCGTGTTGGGTTGGCCGTTGGTTAACTGGGAATTCTTCAAGAACGGATCATTGGCGCTGAAGATCGTGTTGCGGTTGTACTCGTAGACAGAGCCGTGAAAGGCGTTGGTGCCGCTCTTGGTGACCAGCGCGACCTGCCCGCCGCTGGAGTAGCCCGAATCAGCATTGGAGTTGGCGGTGGTGACCCGGAATTCTTCCACCGAGTCGGGCGGCGTATTCAGGACACTGGTAAAAGCGTAACCATTATTCTGGTCGTTGACCCCTATGCCGTCCAGGGTGACATTCGATTGGTCGCTGCGCACGCCATTCACCGCGCCGCTCCGCGTGTCCGTCGCTTGATTCGTCTCGGCGGCTCCCCCCAGATACGCTACGCCAGGCTGCAGGCTCAGGAGATAAACCACGTTGCGGTCGGCAATGGGCAACTCCGCGATTTGGTTTTCTTCGATCGTGTTGCCGAGCGACGCGTCGGTGCGATTGATGAGCGGCGCCTGCCCTTCGACCGTTACCAATTCCGCTACGCCCGCAACCTGAAATTTCACGTTAATCGTAGACGGCGTCTTGACGACGAGCTTGACGTCCGACGCCGAAAAGCGCGCAAAACCGCTTGCCGTCGCCTCCAGCCGATAGTCTCCCGGCGGCACATCGAGGAACTGGTAGAGCCCTGCCCGGTTGCTGGTGGTACTCCGCTGCAGTCCCGTTGCCGCGTCGGTCAGAGTGATCGTCGCGTCGGGAACGCTCGCGCCCGACGGATCCGACAAGCTGCCATTCAGCTGGCTGGTTGATTGCGATATCGCCAATGGGGTCAAGAACGCCAGCACTGCGAACACCCAAATTGCGCGCCTTGCCGTCTGTCCGAATCGAACACCGAACTGATACCACCGCTGGTGCAGCCTGCTGCTCGCTTGCTGATGGATTCGCGTCATCGACATAGCCTCCCAGAAGGCAACGCCAGGCGAAAACAGGTGAGAAGAAATCGCATGTGTATTCTTCACTCGCGGCCCGCTCGTGCCTTTTCGATTCCCTGTGCTTGGTTTTCTAGGTCAACCAGATCCAACCCTTCCCGCCTAGAGTGCCGGCATTATACCTGAAGATCAAATGAAGGAGCATTCAGAAAAATCTGATCGTTGAGCGGTGTTTCTTGTCGAATCGGCCCGATCCGGATATCCCCATCAGGCGAGACAAATTCCCTCGAAAAAGACTATGGTTGCAGGCGGCGGTCAACTTCCTTGTTGGGGGATATTATCCGTGTTGAATCGTAGAAGTTTTCTGAAAGTGGCGGGCACCGCAACCGCGGGGACGTTCCTCGGAACAAATGTGCGTGCACTGGCCGCGGTTCAGACCCAATCTGCCACGCCGCTCGCGGCCAACGATCATATTCAGATCGCGCTGATTGGGGCTGGTGGTCAGGGCCAGGGAGACACGAAGGTTGCGCTGCAGGTTCCGGGCGTGAAAGTCGTCGCCGTGGCGGACTGTTACGACGGCCGGCTCGAGCACAGCAAGGAACTCTGGGGCAACGACATTTTTACGACACGTGACTACAGAGAAATCCTCGCGCGCAAAGATGTCGACGCGGTCATTATCGGCACGCCGGACCATTGGCACAAAGAGGTTTCGGTCGATGCGATGAAGGCCGGCAAGGACGTCTATTGCGAGAAGCCCATGATCCATTTGTATGCCGATGGGCCGGAGATGATCGAGACCGCTCGCGCCACGAACCGGATCATCCAGATCGGAAGCCAGCGCGTGAGTTCGATTATTTATGCCAAGGCGAAGGAATTGCTCGCTTCTGGGGCCATCGGTCAGCTCAACATGGTGACCGCGCATTGGGATCGCAATTCGTCGATGGGCGCGTGGAATTATACCGTTCCTCTGGATGCTTCGGTCAAAACCTGCGATTGGCCGGGCTTCCTGGGAACTGCACCCAGGACTCCATTTAACGCGGAGCACTTCTTCCAGTGGCGCAAGTGGAGAGCCTACGGAAGCGGCGTGGCGGGAGATCTCTTCGTGCACCTGTTCAGCGGAACCCACTTCATTACCGGGACCAATGGTCCCACGCGAGCCATGGCAACCGGAGGATTGCGCTTCTGGAAAGACGGGCGAGACGCTCCCGACGTAATGCTGGGCCTCTTTGACTATCGGGAGGGGTTCAACCTCAGCCTCCGCGTGAACTTCGTGGATGGCGGCGAGGAGAGCGAGGGGCTGATTTTCACCGGCTCAGAAGGTACGATGGAAATTGCCGGCAACACGGTCAGCCTAAGCCGCGCGCCACTCCAAAAGGAGCCTGGCTACACAATTGGTACCTTCACCGAAGCAATGCAAAAGCGGATTCTTGCAAGCTACCGGCAGAAGTATCCGGTCTCGCACCCATCGGGAGCACCGCCAGCTGGATATGAGAAATATGTAGCACCTGAGGGTTACAGTGATCGCTATGACCACTTCAACAATTTCTTTGCGGCAGTTCGCTCGCGGAAGCCCGTAGTGGAAGATGCCGTGTTCGGCTTCCGCGCGGCAGGAGCTGCACTGCTTAGCAATCTCAGCCTCGATCACGGCGCTGTGGTCAGGTGGAATCCCGATTCAATGAAACTGGGATGAAACGATGGATCCTATAGGTCCTCCGACCATAAGACACAGTGCTGTGCAAATGTGTTAACAGCCAGCCGATTCCCGGCCAGCAAGTTCACAGAATTGCGGAGATCAGAACGGTCTCGCAATACCAACGAAGCGCGCGCCCGCACAAGCTTTCCAGATGAACCTTGAACACCGCCGGCATTATCATCTGGGTGTTGCGGGGCCCGCTGAATGCACCGAGCCGGTGCTGGCATTTCGCCTGCCTGTTCTGGTACCTTCGACTGCCGACAAGATTTGAGATGGCTGCGAATCAGGCTATGAATTCCTCACGAGTCGTCAATATCGAGGATCTGCGCGCTCTAGCGCAACGCCGGCTCCCCAAGTCAGTATTCGACTATTTGGATGGCGGTGCCGAAGCCGAATGCACGTTGGCGGAAAACTGCCGGGCATTTCGCGATGTTCTGTTTCGTCCTCGTAGCGCAGTAGCAATCGGCGTTTGTGACGTGAAGACTCGTGTGCTCGGCCACGAACTTTCTTTCCCTGCCATGCTGGCCCCGGTCGGCTACAGCCGTTTGATGCACCCCGGCGGCGAGGTTGCGGCGGCTCGCGCGGCTGGAGAAGCAGGTACCGGGTACGTCCTTTCCACCATCTCCGGCCACAAATTGGAGAATGTGAAGGCGGGATCGCAGGGTCCGGTTTTTTATCAGTTGTATCTGCTCGGCGGACGCGAAGCCGCTGAAGGCGCCATCGAACGGGCTCGCCGTGCGGGATTTTCCGCATTAGTGATTACTGTGGATACGCCCGTGGCCGGAATGAGAGAACGCGATCCTCGCAATGGGATGAAAGAACTCCTAGGCAGTTCTTTGTTTGCGAAAATTCCGTACTTGCCCGACATTCTTGCTCATCCGGGTTGGCTGGCTGCTTTTCTCCTCGACGGTGGCGTGCCGAAACTGGAGAACGTTGTGACTCCAGGAAAAGGTGCGATGGAACTGGTCGACGTGGGCGCTGCTCTGGCCCGCGCCACCGTGACCTGGGAAGACTTGCGATGGATCCGCGAAGTGTGGTCAGGGCCGATCGTGGTGAAAGGCCTTCTGACGGGGGACGACGCCAGGCGTGCCGTGGACGTAGGTGCATCCGCGGTAGTTGTGTCAAACCATGGAGGTCGTCAACTCGATTCAGTTTTTCCTTCCTTGCGCGCTCTTCCGGAAGTTGTCGCCGCCGTAAATGGTCAAGTCGAAGTGCTCATGGATGGAGGAGTCCGCCGTGGCGCTGACATTGTGAAAGCGCTTTGCCTGGGAGCGCGCGCGGTCCTGGTGGGGCGCGCCTACGCTTACGGCCTGGCGGCCGGCGGGCACGCCGGAGTTGTCCGAGCACTGGAGATTTTGCGATCTGACGTCGAGCGCACGTTTCGATTGCTGGGTTGTCCTTCCATCGCGGCCCTTGATCGGTCGTATATCGAGCTGCCACATACGTGGTCTATTCGTGGAGCCAGCCACGCGGTTTCCAGCTAAGGCAGCGCTTCGGTAACATAGAATATTGCGCACCGCCGAGAAATACTTGGAGATCCACCTTTATGGATAGACGCGAAGCGCTGCGCCTGCTGGCTGTAGGGTCTGGTCAGCAACCCCGCAGCCTAGCCGCCAGCCGGCATGCTGTCCGAGATCGTTTCGCTCTGGGCGTTCCAGAAAAGCTTCTTGCCAGACCAGTATGATTGCGCAGCCATGATGCAAGCGACGGAATGCGCGAATCCCTCACGCACCGTCGCGTGGGGCTGCTGACGCGAACGCATGCATTCGAACCAGTTTGCCATGTGTTCCGTGGTGAGGTCGTCAATTCCCAGAGGCGGCAGGGTAGTCTCTCCGGGCAGAAGCACAAATTTGGATGCTCTCTTCTGGTCGATGTCGGCGTCGTCCTCGTGCGTCCCTTTCTCCTCGACCAGTCGATAACGCGGGCTGCCCTCGCCGCCATCATTGAACAGACTGGCCTTCTTCCCCATGTAGCGCGTAAAGCTGGGCGCGTCATTGCCGAAGCTGGTCGAATAGCTGACCAGAAAACCTTTCGGATACTCGAGCAATGTCTGAAACGTATCAGCCGTTTCGCGGCCGTCGTGCCACGCGAAAACTCCTCCATGAGACACGACTGACTTCGGGTAACTGTCGTCCATGAACCAGTGCACCATGTCAATCGCATGGCTCATCCACTGATCGGGAATTCCGCTGGAAAATTCCTTATAAAGACGAAACTCAAAATACATTTGTGGGTCAAACCGACGCGCGGGCTTGGTCATCAGCCACGCATTCCAATCCGTGTCTTGCTCGCGAATTTCCTTCACCTCCGGCCGCCCGCGCCATCGTGGGCCGTGATAGTTCCACACCACCTCAACCTTGCTCACATCTCCGAGCGCTCCGCTCCGCGCCACCTTCTGCGCCGCCTGGGGGTAAGGCTCGCTGCGATGCTGCGTGCCCACCTGGACAATCGTCTTGGCCTGAAGCACTGCTTCGCGCGCCGCTTTTGCTTCCGTCAGAACATTCCCCATCGGCTTTTCGCAATAAGCATCTTTCCCCGCCTCGGCCGCCATTTTCAGGATAGGCGAATGTGAATGTTCTGGGGTTGAGATCATTACGCCGTCGACATCCTTCATAGAGAGCAGTTCTTCAACATGCTGGACCGCATGCGGAGCCCTGCCGTAATAGCCAGTATTTGTGGCGGCGGCTTTCTCGCGGTTCACTTTCCACAGGTCACAGACCGCAATCATCTCCACATGGTGAGTGTCCTTCAACTTAGAGGCGATCAAGTCGAGATCTCCACCTCGGCTTCCAATGCCGATATGCCCGAGGGAAATGCGATCGTTCGCGCCAACAATATTTCCGTACGACAACGCTGTGCGGGGCAGTACTACACCCCCCGCGATCATCGCAGCGGATTTGCCCAAAAATGCTCGACGGTTAATCTGTGAAGATTCACTCATGATTTGCTCCAGTGTACGAAATCGAATCGCCATGCTAGGTGGCACGTCTGTGCAAATCAATAACAGCGACGTACAAGGAGAAAGAGCCTCGGTTCAACTCGCCTTCAACCCGTCTGGAACCAAGGGCAAAGAGCGCAGCCGTACGCCGCTCGCATCGAAAATGGCGTTTGCGACCGCGGGTGCCAGACCAACCATCGGGCACTCGCCCGCACCCGCGGATGGAAGCTCCTTGCGGTCGAGCAGCACGGTCCCAAGAGCTGGAACATCACTGAAGCGCGGCACGCGATATTTCGACATCCTGCCGTTAAGAATCTTGCCGTCTTCGAATTCGATCGCTTCGAAGAGCGCCCCGCCTAATCCTTGTACGTTCGATCCTTCGATTTGATTGCGCAGATTGTCGGGATTCACAATCGCGCCGCATTCAAAGGCGGAAACCACGCGAACTACCTTCACGTCTCCCGACTTGCGATTTACGTTGACCTCGGCGAACGTAGCAATGTTGCCGAGCTTCTCGTAACCCCCGCCCATTCCAAATCCCTGGCCGGCAGTCTTGCTCTTCCCCCAGCCAAACTGTTTCGCCGCCACCTCGAACACTGCGCGCAGCCTCTCATCCTTCAGGTTCTTCAGGCGGAATGCCAGCGGATCCATCTTCAGCGCGTGCGCCATTTCGTCCATGTGCGACTCGCGTGCGAAATGGTTGGCGGTAGCGGCCAACGCGCGATACGATCCCTGCCGCAAAGGAGAATTCGTCGCATGAAAAACAATACGCTGGTTCGGAATCTCGTAATATGTGCGAATCCCAGCCGAACCGGAATTATAGTTATGGAAGTCCCATGCGGTGATCGTCCCATCGCTGCGCACGCCGCTGGTCACGTCAATCACGCCCGCCGGACGGAAATACGCCCACGTAAACTCCTCTTCCCGCGACCACACCAGTTTCACGGGCCGCTTGGCCGCGCGCGCCAACCGCGCCGCCTCGATAGCCGTTTCCCCAGTGTGTTTGCCGCCATAGGCGGACCCGGTATCCGGCACCAACACTCGCACTTGATCTTCGGGAATTCGAAACGCCTCGGCGAGTTGTCCGCGCACTCCGAACGGACGCTGCGTTCCGGTCCAGACGGTCAAGTTGTTCCCATCCCACTTCGCCAATGCAGCCCGCGGTTCGAGCGGAGTGTGCGCGATGTACGCCACGGTATAAGTCTGTTGCAGACGATGATTGGCAGAACCCAGCGCCTGATCCACGGTGCCGACGTCATAGCGATCGCCATCTCCCGTTAGATCTTTACCTTCAACAGCGTTCTTCCGCAGATAGACGAACAGTTCTTTGCTCGAAGGTTGCGGCTCGGACTTCCATTCCGCGTGAATCGCAGCAATCGCAGCCGCAGCCAGTTCCGTGCTCGCAGCGGCAACGCCCACAAAGTTGCCATCATGAACCGCCGTCGCGCCCATCTGCTCCGCCGCTTGCGCATCCACTGAAAGCAAGGTCGCGCCGAACGACGGTGGCCGCAATACCCTGCCATAGAGCATGTCAGGCAACTTCTGGTCTGACGGATAACGGTGCCGGCCCATCACAAAGTCGCGCCCATCCACTTTGAGCGCGGACTGGCCCGCCACTTTCCAACTCGCCGCCGGCATTAAAGGAGTGTCAGCAGTGACCGTCAGGGTCAGCTGCTGGCCTTGCATCAGCGCCGCATATTCCACGGATCGATTCTTCTGAGGATGATCCATGACCTTCCCATCGGCAGCGATCAGGTGCGGACGATCCGTCTGCCATTGCGCAGCCGCAAGACTGATCAGCATCTCGCGCGCCGCCGCCGCAACTTTGCGAAGCTGCAGATTCATCGTGGGCGTCGTGCGGCTGCCGAACGTACCCATGTCAAACGGCGTGAGCTGAGTGTCGCCCATCACCATTTCAATTTTGTCGATCGGCACGTGCAGTTCTTCCGCCACTGCCTGGCTCAGAGAAGTCCGGATGTTCTGGCCCATCTCGACCTTCCCGGTGTAAACCGTAACTTTGCCGTCTTCTCCGATGTGTAGCCATGCATCGATTTCCTTGGGAAGATCGCTCCGTCGTTGTCTCCCCCCGCCCGACTCCTGCGCGACCACCGCAGGTCTTAAGGCCGAAACTACCAGAAGCCCGGCGCCAAGAAACTTGAAAAACTCCCTGCGATCCAGATCAAAGCGGTACGGCGCGGCGGCCCTGAGTTCGTAGCGCTCAGGCTCCAACGGAACTTGCGCGGGAGTTCGATCGCTCATCGGCCCGCTCCCTTTCCGGCAGACGACGCCATGACCTTCGCCGCTTTCTGGATCGCAGTGACGATGCGCGGATAAGTTCCACACCGACATATGTTGCCGTCCATGAAGTTGATGATCTCGCTTTCCTTCGGCGCCGGATTTCGCTGGAGCAGCGCAACCGCCGACATAATCATGCCTGACGTGCAGTAACCGCACTGCATCGCTGCGGCCTCCAGAAACGCTTCTTGCACGGGATGGAGTTGTTCGCCGCTGGCCAGCCCTTCAATCGTCGTGATCTGTTTCTGAGAAACCGTACCCACCTTGGTGACGCACGACCGTTGCGCCTTCCCATCGATCAGGACGGTGCAGGCGCCACATTGGCCTTCCCCGCAACCGTACTTGCTACCGGTGAGATCAAGTTGCTCGCGCAAGACGCTGAGCAGGCTGGTTTGAGGCTCTGCGTCAACCGTGTACGATTTTCCGTTGATAGCGAGACGAATGGTAGACATTTCGAAATCCAGAACGAGAACTGCGCCGGCGGATCCGTAATTTGTAAGAGGCTTCTCAGAGAATGATACACCCGCTGATGAGGCCGGTTGAAGGCTTGAACGCCCTTCATCCCTGACTTCGATTCAGTCGTTGATCGCCTGAT
>PLEA01000472.1 GCA_003136335.1 Acidobacteriaceae bacterium
ATGTTCAACCAGCACGCCAAGTGGTTGGAGAAGTCGAAGAAAGAACTCTCGTGGCGCGCGCCCGTGCCGTCGATCAATATCCTCATCACATCTCTGGTGTGGCGGCAGGATCACAACGGCTTCACCCACCAGGATCCAGGATTTCTTGATGTGGTCACGAACAAGAGTCCAGACGTAGTTC
This sequence comes from Acidobacteriaceae bacterium, assembly GCA_003136335.1. The sequence continues at coordinate 182 of PLEA01000472.1, forward strand.
GTATTTATCTACCGCCCGACGCGAACTGTCTGCTGAGCGTAGCTGATCATTGTCTCCGCTCGCGCGACTATGTCAACGTCATCGTGGCCGACAAGCAGGAACATCTCCAATATTTGTCCATGGAAGACGCGGTAAAGCATTGCACCAAAGGCCTCGGCATCTGGGACTGGGCGTCCACCGATGACGGTGACGATCCCGATGTGGTGATGACCTGCGCCGGCGATATCCCGACCATGGAATCCCTTGCGGCCGTCGCCATTCTGAAAGAACATTTCCACGATTTGAAAATCCGCTTCGTGAACGTCGTCGATCTTTTCCGGCTCATGCCGGCGAGCGAGCATCCGCACGGTCTCTCCGATCGCGATTTCGATTCTCTCTTTACCGTCGACAAGCCCGTCATCTTCAACTTCCATTCCTATGCCTCGCTCATTCACAAGCTCAGTTACCGGCGCAGGAATCATGACAACATTCATGTGCGTGGCTACAAGGAAAAAGGAAACATAAACACTCCTCTCGAACTTGCCATCATTAATCAGATCGACCGCTTCGACTTGGCCATCGATGTTATCGATCGTGTTCCACGCCTGCGCTCCATTGGCGCCCACGTCAAGGAATGGCTTAAAGGTCAAATCATCGAGAGCGTCAACTACGCTCACGCCGAAGGCATCGATAAAGAAGAAATTCGCAACTGGAAGTGGCCGGAGTAAGAATGGCAAGCGAGTCGGCCAACCAAGACGGCCCTATCCTCGTCCTCAACAGCGGCTCGTCTTCGCTGAAGTTCGGCATCTACCGCCGCGGCGCAACCGACGAAGAGCCGCTGCTGACTGGCAGCGCCGAGGGCATTGGACGAGATAACGGATCCTTACGAATTCGTTCCGCGGAAGGAAAGCCCCTACTGCAGCGCGACTGCATTCACGAATCTCAGAGCGAGGCGCTCGTCGCCCTCGCCGCGGCTATACGGCAACATAATCACGACACGCCGGTCGCTGTCGGACACCGGGTAGTGCATGGCGGTCCTAAGCTCTGCAAACATCAACTCATCACCCCGCAGGTCCTCGATCATCTGCGAGCCGCTATACACTTCGCCCCGCTGCACATCCCGCAGGCTCTCTCGCTGATCGCGGCCGCGCAATCGATCTTTCCTTCGGCGTCGCAATTCGCCTGCTTCGACGATGCTTTCCATCAAACCATTCCAGAGGTTTCATCGCATTTCCCACTCCCGCAGCGCTACTTCGACGGCGGAATTCGCCGCTATGGCTTCCACGGTATTTCTTACGAGTCTCTGGTGCATCATTTCGGCGCGAAGCTTCCCGCACGAGCCATCTTTGCGCATCTGGGTAACGGATCGAGCCTCTGTGCGCTTCGAAACGGAATATCCATCGACACCACCATGGGCCTCACTCCCACTGGCGGCATTCCTATGGCCACGCGATCTGGCGACCTCGATCCCGGCGTTATTATTTATCTTTTACGCAAGGAGAAGCTCGACGCCGACAAGCTTGAGGGTCTGCTCAACCATCAGTGCGGCCTGTTCGCACTATCTTCCGGCGAAGGCGACATGAAGGCACTGACGGCGCGCGCCGATCTTAATGATGCAAAAGCAGGTCTTGCTCTGGATGTCTTTGCCGTGTCGGTACGAAAGACAATCGGGGCCTACATGGCTCTGCTGGGCGGTGCGGATCTTCTCGTCTTCACCGGCGGCATCGGAGAGCACAGCGATCGCATTCGATCCGCGGCCACCAACGGGCTTGAACGTCTTGGTCTCACTGCAGATAAGATTCAGGTTGTCGCCACCCAGGAAGAGCAACAGATCGCCCGTCACTGTCGCACCATGCTGGCGTATATAGAGGTCCGTAAATAACTTGGCCCTCAGCCTGATCTTACTTCGGGTACCAGTCGAGCAGCCGCACCTCAATACTGGTCCCTTCCAAAGCTTTCTTAAACACTTCCAGGTCCGAGCCGCGATAGTGGTAGGGAATCACAATTTTTGGATGGAACGCCTTGACCGCATCGGCGGCCTCTTCGGGCGGCATGGTGTATGGCAAATTCATGCACACGAATGCCACATCAATATTCTTGAGCGCGCGCATCTCCGGAATGCCTTCGGTATCGCCCGAAAAGTAGAAGCGCTTGCCGCCATAGGTCAGAACGTAGCCGTTGCCGCGTCCCTTATCGTGAAAAAGTTTTCCCGGCTCGGGTCCGCGCTTCAAGTTGTAAGCGGGGATCGCCTCGATCGTCCAGCCCTGCCAAGTTTTCGTTTCTCCATTGGCAATAGGCTTGGCGCTTGTGACGGTCTGGACGACTGCCGGCGCTGCAAAAATCTCCGTGTCCGCCTTGCTCGCATCCTTGATCGAATCCGGGTCCATGTGATCGCCGTGAATGTCGGTGATCAGAATCAGGTCGGCCTTTGGCAGTCCTGAAAACTTCACGGGCTTGGCGGGATCGAGATAGATCGTTTTTCCTCCCGCCTCGATCAGCGTGCTGGCGTGGTTCAGAGGAGTGATCTTGACCGGCCCGGCCGAGGTCGGAAAGACTTGCGGCTCGGCAGCTGACTGCGCCAGCGGCACCGCCAAAAGAAGAGTGAAAACGGAGCAGAGAACAAGCAGCACCTTCATTAAGAACCTCGCCTCATTCGTTTTTGTTTGAGCCGTGAACCGACTTTCCCAATCGAACCCGCCATGAAAACTAGAGTCGGAAGATTTCTATAATTTAGTATACCATGGTATACTAATGCCAACATGCCGCTTAGTATCAAGAGCATCGAGGCAGAACGTTTGGCTCGCGAAGTCGCCGCCAAGACCGGCGAATCTTTAACCGAAGCCATCCAGAAGGCCTTGGAAGAGCGCTTGGCTCGTCTCAAGCAGCAGCGAGGGAGTCAAATTCTCGCCAGTCAGTTAGACGAGATTCTAAGCCGAGTGGACCAATTGCCAATTTTGGATGCCCGCACTCCGGACGAGATTCTCGGCTACGATGAGCGCGGGCTGCCGCGCTGATCCGCCTATGGTTATCGACACCTCCGCCCTCGCAGCTATTTTTTTCGCCGAGCCAGAGCGTCCGAAATTCCTCTCTGCCCTCACCGCCGCCGGTAATCGCTTGATCTCCGCCGCGAGTGTGCTCGAAACTGGGATAGTTCTCGAAAGCCGACAAGGCGAGGCTGCCGGCCGCGAGTTCGATCTCTTCGTTGTTCGCGCGGGTCTCCAGATCGTACCCGTAGACGCCGAACAAGCCGAACTCGCCCGCTCGGCTTGGCGCAAATACGGAAAAGGCCGTCACCCGGCAGCGCTCAATTTCGGCGACTGTTTTGCTTACGCGCTCGCCAAGGCATCCAGCGAGCCGCTGCTGGCGAAGGGCACGGATTTCAGTCTCACCGATATCGACACTCTTAAATGAAAGGCGGCCCGCAGACCTCCTACTCACAACTCGTTACCCTGCAAGCCGCTATTCTTCCTCTTCCTTCACTTCGCCCCGCTCGGCCTTGGCCTTCTCGATAATCTTCTCCTGCAACTGCCCCGGAACCACGTCGTAATGATGCATTTCCATATTGAAGCTGCCGCGCCCTTGCGTCATTGACGTCAGCTCGACGCCATAGGTCAGCATCTCGGCCATGGGCACTTCCGCTTTCACCACCGTGTTGCCGGCCTTGTTGTCCATGCCCTGGATGCGGCCGCGGCGGCTGTTGAGGTCGCCCATGATGGAGCCGGCGAAGTCGTCGGGCACCGTAATCTCGACTGCCATAACCGGCTCCAGGATCGTCGGCTTCGCCTGCTCGATCGCTTTCTTGAACGCGATGCGGCCCGCCATCTGGAACGACATGTCGTTCGAATCCACGTCGTGATAGGAGCCGTCATACAGAATCACTCTGAAATCCACCACCGGAAATCCGGCAAGGTATCCGCGCGCGGCCGCGTCCTTGATTCCCTTTTCGATGGCGGGAATATAGTTCTTCGGAATCGCGCCGCCGAAAATATCATTTACAAACTCAAACTGGGCGCCGCGCGGCAGCGGCTCCATCTTGATCTTGCAATCCCCGTACTGGCCGTGTCCGCCGGTCTGCTTCTTGTGCCGCCCCTGCACGTCTGCCCTGCCGCGGATGGTCTCCCGGTACGGCACCTTTGGCGCTTTCAGAACCACTTCCGTGTGATAGCGCTTCTTCAGTTTCGCCACCACGACTTCAATGTGCTGCTGTCCCGTGCCCGCGATCAGAAACTCCTGCGTCTGCGGATCGCGGAAGAATCGCAGCATGGCATCCTCTTCCATCAGCTTGTGCAGTCCTGGACCCAGCTTGTCTTCATCGGCTCGGCTCTTGGGTTCGATGGCAAACGTGATCGCCGGCTCCGGCAACTTGACCCGCGGATACTGAATCGGCGCCGCCTTGTCGCCCAGCGTATCGCCTGTGAGCGTGTCTTTCAGTTTGGCCACGGCGCCAATATCGCCCGCGTGCAATTCCGGCACCGGTATTGCCGTCTTCCCCTGCATGGTCGAGATGTGCGCGAACTTCTCCGGCCCTCCCCGGCTGAAGTTCAGCAACGTCGCATCATTCTTCAGCACGCCGGAGAAAACCTTGAAGTACGAAATCCGCCCCGCAAACGCGTCCGAGACCGTGCGAAACACATACAACGACACCGGCTCTTCATCGGACTCGTGCCGCTTGGGGGCATCGCCATTTCTGCCAGCTTCTCCCTGCACCCACTCATGCTCGGAGGGCGCCGGAGTGTAGTCGATGATGAAATCCATGACCCGGTCCGCGCCGACGTTGCCCAGGCCGGAACTGAAGATCACCGGAAAAATTCTGTCTTCGCGAATCGCATTGTGCAGCGCCGGGATCAGATCTTCTTCGCCCAGCGTTCCGGCCTCGAAGAATTTCTCCATCAATTTGTCGTCGCCTTCGGCCACCAGTTCCACCAGCATCTCGTGCGCTTCCTGCACTTGGCCCCGCATGTTGGCCGGAATCTCCGTTTCTTTCCCCTTGCCGTTTCCGCCTAGTTCGTAGGTGTAGGCCTTCATGCGCACCAGATCGACCACGCCGCTCAAACTCTTCTCGCTGCCGATGGGCAACTCAATCGGAATCACGTCCCGGCCAAACGCGTTGGTCAGCGATTCCAGCACGCGCTCGGCGTTGGCGCGGTCGCGGTCCATGCGGTTCACCACGATCAGCCGGGGCGTCTTGTACTCTTCGCAATAATTCCACACGCGCTGGGTCACGACCTCCACTCCGGCCACGCCATCGACCACGACGATCGCAGCGTCCACCACGGGTAGCGCCATTTTGGCCTCGTGGACGAACATGCTGAATCCTGGCGTATCGAGGATATTGATCTTCGTCGTGCCCCACTCCACCACGGCGACGCCGGTCGCAATCGACATTTTGCGCGCGATCTCTTCTTCGTCATGGTCGGTCGTGGCGGAGCCGTCGTCGACGCGCCCCAGNNATGTTTGCTCCCGAATAGACTTTCAATTTGGGCTCCTTCGGCAGGCGTGGGAAGGAAACGGCCCATAAAGAGGATAAGGACAGGAACAGGCCAACCCAGCATCCCCTGCCAAAACTATGGATGCTACCACGCGGGAAGCAGAGGCCTCAACAAGGGTGCGTTGGCACTTTTCGATCCGACAAGCTCCATCCCCAGGGCGTCATCCGGAGCGAAGCCGTTCTTCAGGCGGAGGGAAGGATCTCAGGTTGAGCCTTCCGGCGCGCTGAGGATCCACGCGCGACATCCTTCCGCCGGGGGAGGACGCCTCCGACGTGCAGAAGTCTATTCTGCCCGCAGCGTGATCACACCAAGATACGTCACCGGATCAAATCGCGAGATGCCGAACGGCAGTGTAATGAGGGTCTGGCTCGCAGCCATCGCTCCAGCGAGTCCGATCACGACGCCGAGACCCGTCAGCATTATGCCTTGGCGAATCACCAAGGCTAGGATGTCACCGCGGGTCGCGCCCACGGCCACCCGCACCCCGATTTCGCGCATGCGCTCGGTAACGCCGCCAGATAGAACACCGTATCTTCCGGTTGCCGCGAGCACCAGCGCCGCCAAACCAAATGCCTCGAACAGGATCAGCACAAAACGGCGTTCGGCCTCTTGGCTTCGAGCCGGTGTGGCGAGGGCGCCCCCGCCCGAGTCGCCCGAGTAGGCAGAACGGCAAAGTTGTTCCGGGCGGTGTATGATCTCCACGCATGCTAGGCAACCGTACCAACGAACAGTGGATCGCCCAATACTCAGGCAGCCATCAACATCCAGTCAATCGCCTCTGCCACACGTTAGGCATTCCCACCATTCTTGTCTCGGTTGCAGTCGCTCTCGCCGGCTTCTTCTTCCATCGCCTGTGGCTCTACGCACTGGCGCTGTTCGTGATCGGATGGATCCTCCAGTTCATCGGTCATGCCTTTGAAGGGAAGCCGCCGGAATTCTTAAGCGACTGGCGCTTCCTCTTCGTCGGCGTCCGCTGGTGGTGGGCCAAGATCAACGGCAAAGCCTGATGTGGGGCGGGCGCCCTCGCCCGCCTCTGCTTGCACCTATTCAGGATTCTGTTCTATGCTGGCCCCACGTTCTGCTGTACGAAAACCATGCAGCGCCTGACCGCCAGATTTCTGCTGCTGTTCGCGTTAGTCGGAACTTTCGTTCCGCTCGCGTTAGCGGCCAACACTGTGCCCCCGCACGCCTGCTGTATTCGCAAGGCAGCACACCAATGTCACGGCTCGTTCACGGAACCTGACCAGCGCGCCGTCCGCAGCACGGCCTGCTGCAATCACGACTGCTGTCGCGCCGTAACCACAACTCAGTCAGCTCATCCGGAACCCTGGTTGGCATCGGCGTTAGCGCGGCATGTCGATGCCCGCATTGTCGAATCGCATCCAACCACTCCGGCCGCAGAACTCTTCGCATCGCGATCAACTCGCGCCCCTCCACAAGTCACCATCGAGTGACAATCTAGGCAGCTGGGCTCTGCCCGGCCCGACCAGGTCAAAGACCCGGTCCCACACAAGCACGCACGAGTGCGGCGACACATCCGCCACAGCAGTCCTCGGAGACTTTATGCGCTTAGTTCGCATTCCGCTGTACGCAGCATGCCTCATCCTGGCGCTCACGGCATTCGCCGCAACCGTCGGCTCCGTGCGCGGTGTCATTCACGATCCGCAGCACCGGCCGGTGCAGAACGCCATGGTCATGCTCAAGGCGAAGTCCTCCGACTGGTCGGCCACGGCAAATTCCAACGCCAACGGAGAGTTTACTTTCAACGCGATTCCGCTCGGCGAATACGTAGTCACGGTGGCCGCCGTCGGGTTTGAACAGGGGCAGGAAGATGTTGCCGTCCTGTCCAGCACGCAGCCCGGGCTGCATTTCGCGCTCAATGTCGCCGGGGCCAAAGAGATGGTCAACGTCTCCGGCACGCCCGATTCCGCTCCCACCGATTCCTCAACGCCGACAACAGTCGTCGATCGCCTCGAAATCGCGCGCACTCCCGGCGCCGATCGTACCAACAGCCTGGCAATGATCACCGACTTCGTGCCCGGAACCTACATCACCCACGACCAGCTTCACATGCGCGGAGGACATCAAACCAGTTGGCTGGTCGACGGCGTCCCCGTGCCCAACACCAACATAGCCTCTAATATAGGTCCGCAGTTCGATCCCAAAGACATCGATTATCTTGAAGTCAGCCGCGGCGGCTATGGCGCGGAATTTGGCGACCGCACCTATGGCGTCTTCAACGTGGTGCCGCGCACCGGATTCGAGCGCAACCGCCAGGCCGAACTGGTTTTGAGCGCCGGCAATTTCTATCAGACTAACGACCAGTTCAGCCTGGGCAGCCACACCGAGCGCTTCGCCTACTACGTCAGCGTGAACGGCAACCGCAGCAATCTCGGCATTGAGACGCCGGTCCCGCAGGTCGCGCACGACGCCGCCAACGGCTATGGCGGGTTCGGCTCGCTCATTTTCAACGTCGATCCCTCCAACCAGCTCCGCCTCGTGGCTTCCGCGCGCCGCGATTACTACCAGATTCCCTACGATCCTTTTCCCACCGACATCGAGAACGGTCTGGTGAATGGCCAGCTGACTGGGCAATATCCCAGCCTCAACCTACGCGATGCGGAACACGAAGCCGACGCGCTGGCAAACTTTTCTTGGGTGCACACCTTTAACTCGCGAATGCTGCTGACGGTCTCGCCCTTCTTTCACTACAACCGCGCGAATTATGACAGCGCGCTCACCGATCCCGTCGCTGCTACCCAGCACCGCGCCTCCACCTATGGCGGCGGCCAGGTGAGTTTCAGCGCCAATGAAAATAAGAACGATTTACAAGTGGGTGTGTACAGTTTCTACCAGCGTAACGACGAGCTCCTTGGAGCGACCTTCGATGATGGCAGCGGCAACCCGCCGTTCGCCGACGTGCAGCATCCTTCCGGCAGCCTGGCGGCATTTTTTCTCGATGACAAATTTAAACCGGGCTCGTGGTTGACGCTTTCCGCTGGGCTTCGCCCAACGTACTTTTCCGGCGGAGTCACCGAGAATTCCATCAGCCCGCGCTTCGGCATCGCCCTCAACGTGCCGCGCCTCAACTGGACCTTCCGCGCCTCCTACGGCCACTACTATCAGGCACCTCCGCTCGTCACGGCATCGGGCCCGCTCTTGCAGTTCGCGAACAGCAACAATCTGGGATTCACTGCGCTGCACGGCGAGCGCGACGAAGAGGAACAATTCGGCGTGAACATTCCCTGGCGGGGCTGGGTCGTCGACGCCGACACGTTTCGCACCAATGCGTCGAACTTTTTCGATCACAACAACATCGGTGAGTCCAATCTTTTTTTCCCGCTAACCATTCAACGCGCCCTCGTCCGCGGCTGGGAGCTTACCTTGCGCTCCCCCCGCATAGCTCATCGTGGCCAGATTCACCTCGCCTATTCCAATCAGGTTGCCCGCGCTGGCGGATTCATTAACGGCGGCCTGACGAATTTTTCCTATCTGGACTGGGGTCCTCTGGATCACGACCAGCGCAACGCGCTCAACGTCGGCGGCGACGTCACTTTGCCGTGGCGCGCATACGCTTCCACGAACGTCTACTACGGCTCAGGTTTCACCAACGGTTTTCCCGGCCAGCCCTACCCCGACAACTATCTGCCTCAGCACACAACGGTCGATCTATCTCTGGGCAAGGATTTCGGCGAGCGCTTCTCCGCCTCAGTCAACGCGATGAACGTAGCCAACCGCCGCGTCGAACTCGACAACAGCGTCACCTTCGGCGGCTTCCATTGGAACAATCCGCGCGAAGTCTACGTAGAACTCCGCTACCGCTTTCATTACTAGAACGGACCACGTAACGATAGCCGCCTCGGCTGTCCGCCCAACGCGCAGCGCAGCCGCCTAGTCAAATGATTCAGTGCCTAATCCCTGCGGGGGTGTGCGATTTATTGCGATCCCACTGTTGCTCGGGCTTGGAACGTTCCGGATTATCCCCATGCTTCCATCTCCCAGAGTTGCGCGGCCCTTCACTCCCGCGCCAGCTTCTCCCTCACCATGTCTTCCACATCGCCAATTTTTTCTCCCAGCAGATTCAGCTTGCGCGCCAACCCTTGAATCTCAGTCTCAGCTCTCCGGTTGACGTCGTAATCAAGTTCGCCGCGCAGACGATCCTTCGTATCCTGCCGGTTCTGGCTCATCATGATGACCGGCGCCTGCACCGCGGCCAGCATCGACAGAAACAGATTGAGCAGAATAAACGGATACGGATCCCACGTTTTCTTGCCCAGTATGGAGTCGATAGTCATATAGATAACGAGCGCGAAACCAAACGAGAGGATAAAGGTCCACGATCCGCCGAAGCCCGCGACCCGGTCGGCGATGCGCTCACCGAAGGTTGCGTCTTTATCAATCATTTCATTGGGGTGTCGATTCGCCCGCAACCGCACCAGTTGCTGCGAGGCATGAAATTGCCTTCCCAAAACGCGGAGCATATCCATCCCGGCCATCGGCTTGCGCTGTAACAGCACGCCAATGTCTTCCTGATCGACTTCGATGCACACCGCCTCGTCGATCGCGACTGCCTCGGTTTGATGCGGAGTCTGCTCCAGCATCGAAGCGAACCCGAAGAACTCTCCGTGCGAGGGTTCGTCGACCACAACTTCCTGGTGCTCCTGGTCGACGGTCGAAACTCGCACCCGGCCCGACACCACCACGTATGCCTGTCCGCTGGTATCACCGATCTTGTAGATCCGCTGCCGTGGCGCGAACGTTTTCACCTGCACCTGTCCGGCCAGCACTGCCGTTTCCTCTTCATCGAGCAACGCAAAGAGCGGAACGTGTTTCAATACCTCAGGGTCGCATGCCATGAAATGCCTCGCCGTGTGAGATCTGGACTGGATCCAATCGCCCTGAAGGATTTCACAAAAGGCTTGCTCTAAACAACACGGGCATGGCCGCGCACTCCTGGTCCGAGTTAAAGTATTCACAACGTGAACAACCATACTCGCCGTATTGCGCTGATCGCCCTCCTCCTTGCCGGAGCATTCTTTTTTTCTTCGTGCCATCATTCCAAAACGCAGGCCACAAAGCGCTACCCCTTCACCGGCCGCGTCGTTTCCATCGACAGCCAGGCCCAGTCCGCTATCATCGACGGCGACGCCATTCCCGGCTTCATGGACCCCATGGCGATGCCGTACAAGATCAAACCTAGTGCAGCGCTGAACCACCTCATTCCCGGCGATTCCATTTCCGCTGAAGTAGTGGTCGTTCAGGCGGAAGCGAAGAATGACGACGCGGCTCCCGATTACTGGCTGGAGAATGTCAAAGTCATCGCTCACATCGACCCTGCCCACGCTGCCGCTGCCAACTCGATGCACCTGCCCGCCCCCGGAGAAAACGTTCCGGATTTTTCATTTACCAATCAGAGCGGCAAGCACATTTCTCTGAAGCAATATCGCGGAAATGTTCTGCTCGTCACTTTTATTTACACGCGCTGCCCTTTCCCCGACTTCTGCCCGCGCATGAGCAGCAACTTCGCGGAACTCTACAAGCAACTGGGCACAAATCCGGCCCTGTTCGGCGCTCACCTGTTGAGTATCAGCTTCGACCCCGATCATGACGCGCCCAAGGTTCTCCGTGACTACGGCTACTCGGTGGCGCACACACACGAGCCCGCCCTTTTCAGCCGCTGGGAATTCGCCGCCCCCACCACTTCGGAATTGCCCAGGGTTGCCGATTTCTTCGCGCTAACGATCAAACCTGAGGGCGGAATGATTACGCACAGTTTGAGTACCGCCGTCATCGGTCCCGACGGCAAGATCGTGAAGTGGTATCACGGCAGCGATTGGCAGCCTTCTGATTTAATAAAAGACGCAGGCGATGCGAGCACTCAGAGGAAACTCTGAAGGAATCACGTCTTTAGGAAGGGCACGACTTCAGTGGTTGCGAAAAGAGTCCGCTTTTGCGTTGTTTTGAAAGGGCGCGGCTTTTAGCCGCGCCGCAAGTCGCGCAAAATGAATGACGGCGTTTAGCCCCTGAGGGTAACCTCGCGGAAGAATTTCTCCGCAACCACCAGTCGTGCCGCGGAAACGTAAAATGAGCGTGCGCTATAGCGCCTGAGGGCAGCTTTCGAAACACTGACTCACTTTTATGCAAACTGCTCTGCGGAAGTCATGCGCAGTCGCCCATCATAAAAAGGACTTATGAAATATCTGCTGCTGATTCTTGCCGTGTTGGGGGTGATCGTTTCTTCGCTCGCCCTGCGCGAACACTACCGCATGTATGGAGATTCTCCCTGCAGCATCAATGAGCGCTGGGACTGCGGCGTCGTCAATCATAGCCGCTACGCGATGCTCGCCGGAATTCCCGTGGCAACCATCGGCATCGCCGGATACATTCTAATGGCCGCTTTGGCATCGCTGCGCTCCTACCGCCTGTTGCTCGTTCCCACATTCGCGGGGCTCGCCTTCTCCCTGCACCTGGCGAATATCGAAGCGCATGTCCTCGGGGTCTGGTGCATCTACTGCGTCATTTCGCTGGGGATCATCTCTCTGATGTCGCTTCTCACCCTGGGAACCGTGGTCGCGGAGTTCGTTCGGAAGCCGTCGCCTGCGTGAGCAGGCAACGTTCTCGCAAACGGGAGCAACTCCAACCGCAGGGATGATTACTTCCTTCTTCTCTTCGTTGCCCCGATCGCGCGGTTCATGTCGGGCGAGAATTCAATGAAGAAATTCAGCAGTGAGCCGTATCCGGCCTGTCCCGCCATGGCGCGACTGCCCTCGGCGATTGCATTGCGCGGCTTCGGTTTCCACGCGGTCGAAAGCACTCCCCCACCAAACGAGCCGCCATACAATGCCCACTGCGGACGCAGTTGCCGCCCACCTTCATTGTAAGTAAGAAAGTTGCGCATAATCGCATGCCGCGCCCTGGGCCAGAAGCCGGTGCAACGGCACTGATCGTAGCGCGGTTCATATTTCATCGCCGCATTTCCCAGCGCCGCCAGGCTGTTGGCCGCGATGAATTGTCCTTCGCGCGACGCAAACCGCTCCACATATCCGTCCCAGCCGTCGTCCCACTGCGACGGCACTCCTCGTGCCTGATCAATCCCTGCTGCGAACATGCGTTTCATATACGCCCCTGGAGTCGCGAGCGTCTGTTCCAGATAAATCTCGCGCCGCTGCTTACTGGTCAGCGAAGTCATGGTTCGGCCTTCTCCCACGTACACTCCGGTCAACCAGCCACTCTCCCAATCGCGGGCCTTGACGAGCGCCGCCTGTCCCAGATTTTTCGTGGCTACCGCCGCCTCCACGGTCTTTTCCGCCGCCATTTGCGCAGGATTCGGGCCCTCGTCTTTTTTCTCTTCCTTGTGAGCTTCTTTCTGAGGAGCTTGTTCCTGAGAAGACTGTGCCGGCTGGGAATTTCCTGGCGGAGAAGCGGGTGGTTGCGTGGGTTCATCCTGCGCCAGCGCCCCTCTAGAAGCGATCGCCAGAGAACCAAGCAACAGAACGATTCGGCAGGATCCGCTCCACCCGTAACGTACCGTCCCCAAGACCCGCCACCCTTCCGCGCTTTCGCGGCCTTTTCTGCGAGCATCCCGGCAGAGCTTTGCCCGCTTCCACGCCAACCCACTAAACTCCTGTTGGATGCACTCTCTCTACAACCGCGTTGCCGGGACAAAGTGTCGAACGCCTGGCCGCCCTTAGCGACGGCATCTTCGCCGTAGCCATGACCCTGCTCGTGCTCGACCTTCGCGTCCCCGCCAGCGCCGTGCACACCGAGCACGATCTGGGGTACATCCTGATCGCGCTTTCGCGACGGCTTTTGATTTTTCTAATGAGCGTGATGACTCTAGGCATCTTCTGGGTCTGCCAGCAGACACAACTCAACCAGTTCGACCGCACCCACAACTGAGGAGTAGAACGATGGTGAACTGCCGCAGAAAAGCAAATTAGTAGAAGGGGTACCGGGGGAAGTCGTGATTGGGAAGGGCACGAGTTCAGTCGTGCCGCACAGACCCACATAATATGCGGGCTTTAGCCCCTGAGGGACGCTTTAGGTCCCGGCCCCAAAGAACAAAACCACCGCGAACTTGCCGTGCTCGCGACTGCCTACCCTCGCTCGAACGCGTGCTTCTTCTCCAACTCTTCCACAGCCTCGCGCCGCGCCCTCTCGAATCGCTCCGCGTGTCCCAGAAGGCTTGGCGTAGCCTCCGCCCGCTCGCCGTCGATCCGCAGCAGCCCCTGCGCCGCAACCAGCCGCGCAGCAATTTCCAACAAATGCGCCGGAGTCGTCTGCAGATACTGCGCCTCCGCCGGATCGCCGACCCACACTCGCTTCTCGCCAGTGAGTTGTGTCTGCCAATACACTTTCCGCTCGACAAACTCCGCCATCACCTCGTCCGTCGCCTTGCCAAATACCCACTGCTGGCGCTTGAAGTCGTAGTGGCGGCTGGAAAACGGCACCGGCAACAATTTCCCCGACTTCAAAAACTCGATCTGCCGCCGGTCCACCTGATGGCGCAGCGCATTGATGACCGGCGCTTCCGCGTCCTTCGGCTCCATGGACGGCATCACTTCCCGCACGGTCTGCGAAAGATTCACCGCCACCGGCGCATGCAGCCCTTCCGAACCTTCCAGCCGAATGTCCCCATGCAGCACCCAGAAATCCGCCCCCGACGTCGACGGGTGAAACGGCCATTCCAGCCGTATCGTGAGCGGCAGCCCTTTCAACGTCACCCAGATTTTCTTGCCGGCGCCCGCGCCTTCTTCGCCCGCAGCCCCGCCGCTATCCTGCAACTTCGTCATAAGCCCGTATCCCTTTTCTTTCTCCGCGATTCCCTCGGCGAATCTCAGTGCCCTCTGTGGTTAGGCCTTTTTCAAAAGTTGGTGGAGTGGAAGATTACCGCTGTTCTGACGCCCGCCCTCGGGCCCTCTGAATGTCCTCGAATCCTCCGTACACCTCAGCATCCTCTGTGGATCGCCACACCTTCAGAGAGTCGAAAAAGCTATCCTGCCTTCTTTCGCATCTTCACTCCCATGCGCAACAGTTTCCGCACCGCGCCCGTGGGCAGTTGCTTCATCTGGTCGTGCAGTTCCGTCACCGCTTCGAAGAAGCCGGCCATCGCCCCCAGCCGCTCCCGCGTATAATCCGCTCCCGCCTCTTTCGGATCCAAATCGGCCAGGCAACGACGCAACATCTCCCGCGTTGGATCGATCTCCCGTCGCTTCCTCTGTTCGATCACCAAGCGGAACATTTCCCACACGTCCTTCATCGATTCATAGTGTTCTCGCCGGTCTCCCAGCACATGCACCGCGCGCACGATTCCCCAGGTTTCCAGTTCCCGGATCGACGTACTCACATTCGACCGCGCCACGCTCAGCGTCTCGGCAATCTCCTCGGCGGGCAGCGCCTTAGGCGACAGATACAGCAGCGCGTGAATCTGCGCCACCGTCCGGTTGATCCCCCAGCGCGTCCCCATCTCACCCCAGTGAAGGATGTACTGCTTCTGCACTCCCGTAAGTTCGGCCATATCGTTTATTTCAGTACAGACTGAATATACAGAATGTGCCTTGCCGTGTCGAGCCGCGCTCGCGTAGCGACTGCCGCCTCGGCTGTCCGGCGAGCGCGGGAGAGAGGAAGCGCCGGTTGCCCCACCCTAACCATCCTGCAAAGAGCAAATGAGATACGCGCCAAAGTTCAGCAAGGGCAACCGTGGGAAGAAGCTCTAGCCGGCATCAAGGGCATCGGCCCTTGGACACTGTCGGTATTCCGCATCATGGTCCTTCGAGATCCCGATGTACTTCCCCTGGGCGACGTCGGACTAAAGCACGCCATCGCGAATATCTATGGAAAAGGTAGTAGCGCCGAGCAGCTCCGCGAAAACTGGCGCCCCTTCCGATCCGTGGCGTGCTGGTATCTGTGGCGAACACTCGGCAACGAACAGCTCGGCTGAGACCAAACGGAAGAACCAGCCCTAGTTGAAGGGCCTGGCGGAAGGATCGCTCAACCTAATAAGCTTTCCTGGAGGATATTCGGCGGGCGTGAGGGGAGTGTCCGGGTCGGGATTAACAATCGTCAGAACCTTACCACTGCGAACTCCCCGGATAGTCAGACACTGACTCTCCACGGAGACCACCCGGTACTTTTCGTCGAAGATTGCGCCCTTAACCGCCTTCATAACTACCTTGGATGCCTAATCGAAAGGCGACGACTCTGGGTTTCTACCCGGGCCCGCAACCTTTTCCATGCGGTTGTAAGCCCCGCCCCGTGCCCCGCTGATCCCTCTTTTTCCNNCCAAATGTGTTCCCGCCCATCTACAATCTGAGTCTGCCGTAATGAACACAGCCCGCATCGCCGAGTTGCTGCAACCGTTCCTCCGCGCTCCCATCGCCGTCGACATCCCTGATCCTTGTCATTCCGAACCGGCGCAAGCCGGAGAGGAACCTGCTGTTTTAACTCCCTCACAACTCCAGCATATATCGACATACATCGATATACTGCTCCGCTGGAACGCCCGCATCAACCT
>PLEA01000623.1 GCA_003136335.1 Acidobacteriaceae bacterium
GCAGACTAGCAATCACAAAAAGCGAGAGGTCGATCTATCCCAGCAAGTCTCTAACAATGCTGAGCCATTCCGCGTCGAGTGGTTGGCGGCAAACAGGCTTCCCCGCCCGACCATACCAATAAACTACGTGACTAAAAATGCCGCGCCGTCGGCAACGACGGCCCGCGTACAGTAGTTTTTACCGCATACGGGCGCGGAGGTAAAATTAGTGAATGCATGCGAATCACGAAGGCCAGTGGAACGTGAATATCGTTCGACTTGAAGCGCTGCGTCAGAATGTCCCGTCTCTGATAGGTGTCGATATTGTTCGAGACTACAACGCGATTGTTCTTGCCCTTCAAGTGGCCTCGCAGGATGAAAACATGGTTCACTTCAGAATTCCCGACACGGAACTTAAGCCCAGAGTCGTGAGCGTCCAAAGGGCGGGCCGACGTCCCCCGGTCGAAATAAACTACAGCAAAGATAATTATTGCGACCGCGACCTGTTTAGGCGTCAGCTCGAAGGATTGTGGAGCTACATTGAGAAGACTGACCTCAGAAAAAGAGAGATACCAATATGAATTTGTTAGGCCAGTGCAACGAGAAAGTCACGGTGGATGCAATCATGACAAAGGTGGAATCGAAGCTCGCGACGCTGGTCGCGGGAGTGCTGCTGGTGTGTTTGGTGTTCGCTCAGGCGGCGCAAGCCGACGAGGGCATGCGGACTTTCGACAATTTTCCGTCACACACCGTGGGGACGAAGTATGGCTTCACGCCCTCGCAGGACTGGCTTGACCACGTACGCTTGTCGTCGCTGCGTATCGCCGGCGGTTGCTCGGCGTCGTTTATTTCTCCGCAGGGACTGGTGATGACGAATCACCATTGTGTCGTCGAATGCGTGGAGCAGTTGTCGACGGCGCAGCAGAATTTTGAGGAAAACGGTTTTTCCGCAAAAACGCCTGCCGAGGAGAAAAAGTGCCCGGATTTCGAACTCGATCAGCTGGTTGAGATTCGCGATGTGACCAAGGACGTGCTGGAAGCGCTGACCGGCAAGACGGGCGATGCGGCAAACAAAGCGCTGAATGCGAAACGAGCGGAGCTGGAACAAAGCTGCGGGTCGGATGCAAGCGTGCGCTGCGACGTGGTTTCGCTGTACCAGGGCGGAGTCTACGATCTATACCGGTACAAACGCTACAACGACGTGCGCCTTGTGTTTGCGCCGGAGTTTTCGGTCGCGCAATTCGGCGGCGACCCAGACAATTTTAATTTTCCGCGCTTCGATTTCGACATCGGCCTGCTGCGGGCCTATGAGGGAGACAAACCGGCAGCTAGCCGGGATTATCTGCACTGGAGCGTGAACGGGACCAAAGACGGCGATCTGGTTTTCGTCTCCGGGAACCCGGGCGGCACGTTCCGTGAATTGACAAATGCGCAACTGGCCTTCGAGCGCGACACCCTTTTCCCCTCCAGGATCCCGGAAATCGCGGAGCGGCGCGGGCAACTGGAGGTGTTCGTGACTCGCGGACCGGAGCAGGCGCGCGAGGCGCATGACGAGTTGTTTTTCCTGGAGAACGGTTTCAAGGTTTACTTCGGACGGCAACAGGCGCTGCTGGATCCGCAGTTCTTTGGGACCAAAATGCAGGAAGAGCAAAGGCTGCGTGCAGCCACGGCAGCGGATCCAAAGCTGGCCGCTTATGTTTCGGCCTGGGACGACATCGCGAAAGTTCAGCAAGTGCGCTCGCAGCTCTTTGTGCGAAACGCGTCATTGGGCGGACGCTCCTTCCGTGCGGGTTTGCTAGGTGATGCGGTCACGCTGGTGCGTGCCGCGGTCGAGCGCACCAAGCCCAACCGTGAACGCCTGCCTGAGTATACGGACAAAGCGTTGGTCAACGTGCAGCAGCAGTTGACGGCTGCTGTCCCGGTTTACAAGGATCTGGAGGAGCTTGACCTCGCATTTCTATTCACCGTGGTTCGGCGCGACCTGGGAGCCGACGACGAGTTCGTGCGAAAGATGCTGGGCAAGGAATCTCCCGAACAACTGGCGCACAGGCTGGTGACCGGTACGCATTTGGAGGATCCGAAGGTTCGGGAAGAGCTGTACAAGGGCGGTCAAAGCGCAGTGGATGCGTCGAACGATCCGATGATCCGCTTCGCGGCTTCGATTAACGACGACCTGCTGGCAGTGCGCAAAGACTACGAGGCGCGCGTGGACGCTCCGACACGATCCGCTGCCGAGAGGATTGCGAAAGCGCGCTTTGCAGTTTACGGGACCAGTGTCGATCCGGACGCGACTTTTACTCTGCGCCTGACCTATGGGACCGTGAAAGGCTTCGAAAACGCCGAGGGCAAGTTTGTTGAGCCTTACACGAACATCGGAGGCCTGTTCGAGCGGGCAACCGGAGCGCCGCCGTACGCGTTGCCGGAAAGCTGGCTCAAGGCCAAAGCGTCGCTGAATCTGTCGATGCCGATGAATCTGTCGACCACGAACGACACCACCGGGGGCAATTCTGGAAGCCCGATGATCGACAAGGACGCGAACGTCGTCGGCCTGCTTTTTGACGGGAACATTTTCTCCCTGGGCGGCGACTACGGCTACGACGCGGTGAAGAACCGCTCCATTGCGGTGGACAGCCGCGCTCTGCTTGAGGGGATGCGGAAGGTCTACCACATCGATCGAATCGTCGATGAGATCGAGGCGGCGCGAAAGTAGGAAGCAACTCTGGCTCTGGCCTGCGAAGAGACGACTCGCAGGCTGGGCTATTTAAGTGTGGTTGAGGTCAAGAGCCGCCGGTTAGACGGCAATGGGCCACCAGAACCAGAGTGGCGATATATGCAGCTATATTCAACGTTCCCCGCGCAGGATTGCTGCTGTAAACAGCCACAGGCCACGGCGGCGGAACTGATCCAAGTGATTCGGTTGCTCAATCTCGAAAAGCTCCGCGACGTTGATGCTGAGGAAATCGGTCGGGCCTCCACCGAATTGGCCGTAGAGCAGCACTCTAATCCGAAAGCACGGAGCTACGTGCGATCTGCCAGCTACTTCGCTTTCGTTGCAAAGAAATGGCTGCGCTTTTATGGGAAGCTGAAGATCCCAACCCCGTTTATGTTGTGCTTAACATAGAAAGCTGTGGTTGCGAAACCTGGCCATCGCCCCGAGATACTGCGTGAGCACTGCACTCTGCCCGGACTCCAGCGACTGCACCAGATTAATCGACGGCCTCTTTGGTTTTGTGGTTGACTTCTTCTAATTTCATGTTGTTTTCCTTTCGGCCGGTATCGGCTTGTTTTTTTCTTCACTAGAGCGCAGCGGGAAAAAACAAGCCGATACTGGTGNNTTAGTTTGGCGCGAAACCGGCGCAGTCCGAAACGCCCGTCCGAGCCGCGGCCAAGCGGCGTCCACCCGGAAGAGGACGCAGTGGAATGAAGATGCGAAGCTTACCGTTGGTGTCAGTCAGAACAGGCAGTTGGATTTTGGCGAACTCTCTGGGTAGCTTCACCGTGCGTTTACGGCGTCGGCTCATTCTGTAGAAACGCCGCCAACCTCATAGCCGTATTCGGCCAGGCGCTTGCGTGCAATCTCGCGCTCTTGCTCGGAGAACAGAGAATGCCATTCCGTTGCGAGAATAACGGCCTCGACTGTCAGATCGAGCCGCTTCCGTTCCTTCGGCTCGAAGTACAGGTCATGCACGGTGCGGCCAAGGTGTTTGGGGCTTCCAGCCTGCCCGCCACAAAAGCCTCGTAGATGACGACCTTGCCGAGTCCCAACTGCTCAGAGCACAACAGGACATTATTTCGAGTTCGGTGAAGACCGCACGCTTGAGTCTCCTGATCGTACAAGCACATCACAACCGGCGGTGACCGTCGCCGAGTTGGAGCAAGCCGAGCGCACCATCGAGAACCGCCGCCAGCAGCTTCTCTGCGCGATCGCGCGAATGAATGGGGCGAAGGCTGTCGCTGAGTCATTGGCTAAAAAGCGCCTGTTTTCCAGTTCACTTCCGGCAATGGCAGAGCCCGACAGCCAGGCCGCGAACACATTGAGGCACAACTGGCTTTCAGGGTTCAACGGCCGATTCCTACACGCGTCGGCGGGAGGTCCTCGCTTCCCCCAAGACGAGCATCTAGAATACTTGACTTTGGCCAATGAAGCGCGCGGTTGCGAACGCCACCAAATGGGTTATTCACCCGAAAACAGAATCCACTCAGTTTGTGTTCAAGGGAAGATGAGGCGTGCCAAGATGCCAGGTTGTCTCTCGGTCTATCTCAATCACCATGAGATCCTTTGCAATCACGAACGGACCCTGGTATTGCCCGCGAACCGCGTCGGCCAGTCCCTTTTCGTCCTTGTAATGATAAGCGACGGCAAGTTTAGGCTTCAGCGCTGCAAACACACGCCCGGCATCATCTCCCGATGCAATGGAGCGCAAGCGCTGGGGGCTCTCGGAATGGGCCACCCAAGCAGCATGAATCAGGCAGTCCGCTCCCTTCGAGAAGTCGACAAGGTTTTGCGAGAACTTGGTATCTCCCGAGATGACCACTGCATGTCCTAAATAGTCGATCCGATAGCCAAACGCCGGTTTCACCGGGCCGTGGTCGACGAGAAAGGCGGTTACCCGTAGCGGACCGTGAACGTAAACTTCGCCCTGCTCGATTTCCTTGGTATCCATCTTCGCTCCTTTGGGCGGCAAGGTCTCCGATAGATACTCACGAGCGTAGACGTCGAATTTATACGCTTGCGAGATGTAATCGGTCATTTCACGTGTTCCTGTGGGTCCCCAAACTCTGAGCGGATGGTCGCGCCCAAGAAACCATCCAGTGAGCCAAAGGTCTGGAATTCCCACGGTATGGTCGGAGTGAAGATGAGTGAGAAAAAGCGCGTCTACACTCTCAACGGGTTCTCCTGCCTGGCTCAGGCGGATTACTGCGCCACGCCCGCAATCGAACAGTAGTTTTTCTCCACCTGTCTCGACCAAGATAGCCGAGCCGAATCGTCCAGCATTCGGGAATGGCGTGCCGGTACCGAGCAGCGTTACCTTGATCACGGGTTCCGGGCTAGCGATGCCAACATTGCTAAATACTAATAAGCAAAGTCCGACACTCAGTAGTCGCATAGAGCATTTCCCCTTCCTCAGGAAATTATGACGGTGGTCGCTTACTTAATCTTCAAGTCCAGCCGGCGCGAATCTTGAAATATACACGGCTAGCGGCGACGGTTTGCGATCCTCAATCTCCGCCTTCTCTCTTCTGACAACCGCAGCCCGAACCAGGTGAGCTCCGACAAAGCGCACGGGATCAGGAGGGAAACTTTCGGCGTGCCGTTCCACGAGAGGATACTGGCTCCAGTAGTCGTTCTTTTCCAACGTGAGATCACGCTCGGCCCTACACCGTTGCCACTCCACCCTATTCCGTCGCCATTCAGAAGGACCAGAACAAGAAGGATTCGCTTTCGAGTCATGATTTACCTGCCAAGAGATCGGCCACCAGGTTGGCGATCACCCGTGGGAAGAAGATGAATACAAACACCATAAACGCTGAGAACCACAAAAGAAAAGTGCTGATCCGGACTGCCGTCGAGATTTGCTCGATCACGTGATCGTGCTGAATGAACGCCATCTCAAGCGGCTGACGGCCGAATATGTTAGCTACTACCATGAGGACCGAGCGCATTTGGGACTGGCGAAGGACACCCCGGAAGGGCGTCCGGCCGCGATCCTCTGCAGAGGGAACCCGGACACAGTCCTTCCCGCGACTCGGCGGGTTGCACCATCGTTACGCTGTTGCGGCTTAGGTTCCGACAACTCCGTCGACCGGGAACAACTTGTATTATCCCTGGCAGAACCTGCGAGTGACGTTTTCGTCGTGAGCCGAGTCGTGCCTTGGGTAACATCTGCAGTAGCAACGAATCTGGAATCATGAGGTTGACTACGCGGGAGGCAGCTCTTACCAGCGCATGAGGTTTTGACGAGGGACAGCTGAATAGAATCGCGAATCCTGTCCGCATGCTCGTCACCAGTCAGCCTCCAAGCCATGGTGACAGAATCGTTGCGTGACCGGTCACATAGAGAGTAGTGGCAGTCACGGATTGTCATGCGGCCTTAACGTCGGTAATCGAGCACGAGCACGAGTCCGAACCCGACAAGCACAGTGCCCGTCGCCCGGTCGAGCGTTTGGGCTACGGGCGGCCGACGCAACCAGCGCGAAAGAGGACGCGTCGCAAGCGTAAGCAGGGAGAACCAGAGGATGCCTTCGGTCGCGTGAATGGCTGCAAGCAGCATACTGAACGAGGTCACAGAGACGCCGGGGGGAATAAATTGCGGCAGGAATGTAACGTAGAAGACGCCCACTTTAGGGTTGAGAATGTTCGTTAGGAGCCCGCGCACAAACCACCGTCGCGCGCTTGCGCTCACGGGGTTTGTACATGCTGGCGGTGACAGGGCTTCACCCACTGCGGAAGTCGACTGGTGTTTGCGCAACAGCATCTTCGTGCCAAGAAGGATCAGATAGCAAGCACCCGCGATGCGCAGCGTCCTGTAGGCAGCCTGGGAGGCCGCGAGAAGCGCCCCCAGCCCAACTGACGCCGCGAGCCCCCACATCAAGCAGCCGCAGCAGATGCCGAGTGCAGCCAGCATCGCCCTCCGTGGCCTCTCCACCGCTGCGGTCCGCAGAACGAGAGCGGTGTCGAGTCCCGGCGTAATCGTCAGGAGCCCGGCAGCCAGAGCGAATGCCAGCAATGCGTGGTAAATCGTCAAATGCGCTCCGAAAAAACACACCAGTCTAGCATCTTGTTCCCAAACATCACTTGCGACAGGGCGTTTCGGTGGAACTCGTCGAACCCTGCGACCTTGGTTTTACCGCGAACGATCTGGGCGGTCATCAAGAAAATCGCGAACCACTCGCGCCACGCGCCATCCGATCAGCGCCGTCGGAATATTCGTGTTGCAAGCCGTGATCACTGGCATCAAAGACGCGTCAACTACAAATAGGTTTTCCAACCCCTGGACTTGACCTCTGCCATTACAAATGTCGCCGTGAGCGCGCGGTGTAGTCCCATTCGACATGTACCCGCTGGGTGCCAGTAATGCACATGGGAATGTTGTATCCAGTTGCATATCTCGTCGTCGCCCTCAGGCTCGATACTTGATCCTTCGCGCGCCAGGTTTGTGCAGAATAACGGCCGCACCTGGGCGGTGCAGCCGGAGGGGAAGCGTACGGATTGGGTTAGTTCGAGGCGCCACGCCGCGCGGCGCCTCGAAGTGCTCTAGGTTAGAAGCGAACGCGTGCGCCCACCTCGATCTGCCGGTCGCCGCCAGCCTGCTCCTGGGCTGAGCCGGCATTCAGAGCGCCGAAACCGGACGGGCCTTCGAAGAGAGCCACCGCGGTGTTGCCAGTCGGATCCAGCCACTGATTGTGGTTGAAAACGTTAGCGAACACGCCTTGTAATTCCAGGCTAACACTCTCCGTCACTCGGAAATTCTTCTTGATGCTGAAGTCCATATTCCAGTAGGGCAGGCCGTTGAGTATACCAAAGCCGGAGTCCCGGTTATCTAACCCCAGAATCGGATTACGGAAGCTGTTAATCGCTGCCGTGCCGTTCGCGAAGAGATTCACCGGCAACCCGCTCGAGGGCTGGTTGTAGTAGGCGTGACAGCATTTGAAAGGTCCAACCGGCACCGCATTTTCTTCGCCAAAGAAGTTGATGTTATCCCCGGCGCCGTATTCCTGGCCGCCTCCGGTCGTGGTCAGCAGCTCGATCGGAGAGCCGCTGCCCGCGGTGAAGATAGACGAGAACGTCCATCCGCCTAGCGCCCGTCCCATGAGTCCATGCTGCCCCTTATAGAAGGGCGGCTGGTACACAAAGAACATGTTGTAGACGAACTTGCGGTTAAAGGACTGTACGCCGTACCCCGTATAGGGGTTGAAGACATCGTCCATAGTGAATGAACTGGTGGCCTGGACCACTGCTGATGTCCCCAAGGCTTTGGACGAGGTGAAGTTCGACTGCATCGTCAATCCTCTCCAGTCCGCCATCTTCACCGAGGCGAAGCCCCCGTTGTAGTTTCCGGAGCCTACGCTGGCGTTAACACCAATGCCCGAGGTCATCTGCGGCCCCAAAGGCCCTGTGGTTGTGTTCATCATACTGTGCGGGAAGTTGAACGCGCCGCTGTCCAAATCGCTCCACAGGCTCCACACTTGAGCATTGGCGAGAGCGCCGGTGGCATTGGGGTTCACCGCCTTGGAAGCAGCCCCTTCCCTGTAGACCACCGCCGCCGTGCAACTGCTAAACCCGTTGCAGTACCCGTTGGGTGAGTTCGCCAGCGCCGCCTCGAAGAACGGCTGCGGGGTCACCGCCCCCGCGTTGGCCGCGCAACCGCCGCCGGCCAGCCCGGTTACGCCGCCGCAGTATTGCAGCACCACATTCTTGTAGGCTTGAGCGAACTGCTGCCCGCCCATCGTCATCATGTAGGGCACCGCGTTCAGGTTGAGGGGTTGGTACTCGTGGGTGATTCTGCGCCCGATGTAGCCCAGTTCCAATGTGACCTTGCGGGACAACTGGCGTTGAATGGTCAAGTCGAACGAGTCCACCACGTTGGGCCGGAAATTCGGATCCAGGGACTCGGCGGTGGCGGTCGAAATGGCATTGTATCCGGGAAAATCCGGTTGCGGCAGCGTCGCACTGGGCTGCTGCAGTGGGGCAGTCAAGCCATCCACGCCAATGCGGAAAGCATTCGCCGGCGTGGCTGTGTTTCCTGACGCGCCGCAGGTGCCGTTACTGAAGCCACTGCCGACGCACTGCACCGGCTGGAGGAGGCCCGTGCCCAGCAGGGGCACCAGCACCAAGTCCACTCCGTTCAAGCGCCCGAAGATGCGGCCGTAGCCGCCGCGAATCACCGTATCTTCGTGACCGAACATCTTCCCGCCCAGCGAATCGCTGTCGAAGTGCGGGTTCCAGGCCAGGGCGACGCGCGGGCTGAATGAGCCGTAATACGGGTTGTAGGGATATTTCAGCCCGTTCTCGGTATTGCCCACCAAGGCAAACCCGACCTCGGGATTGTATACTTGCCCCTGCAGCGCCGCCCGCCTCCGGTTCGCCAGGTAGGATAGCGCCCCAATTGGCTGGTCCGACTGATCCACAAACTCCACCTGCTTGCCCGTTGCTTCGACTGGCGGCATCTCCAGCGTCCAGCCCATACCGTAAGTCAGGGTGAACGTCGGCTTCATGTGCCAGGTGTCGCTAAAATATGTGTTGTAGTAGGGGATGGTGCTCTTGTCGAATGCCGGTGTCAGCGGAGGATTCAAGGCCAGGTTTGAGCCACTCCGGGTATAGACGGTCTGGGCGATGGAAACGATGCCCAGCGCCGCCGCGGTAAGGGAAGGGCAGTTGGGGATGTTGGGATCATTGCAAATCGATACATTGGACGCGAGTTCCGATCCGGNNATCGTCGCGAACCATCTGATCGTGCCCATCCCAGATTCGGTTGCGCGTGTTCTGCGTGTTTATGTTGTAGGGCCCCAAATCTTGGTTTTCGCCGGCGGTTTGGCCGCTCATAAATTCGAGGGCTCCGCCCAGCGTGGCGGTCTGCGGGGTATCTCCTTGCCGGGCGTACGCCCACCAGTTACGCAGGAAACTGTAGTGGAAGTCGTTGGTGGTGTTGGTGCTGATGTTGGTGGTCAGCCCCGCTACCAAAATATGGGACTGCAGCGGCCCCTTGGATATGGAAGCCGGGACACCCTTCGTGTCGCCGGGGAAGAAGCCGCCGATATCGATCTGATTATCGTTGTTCGTGGTCAGCTTGTTCCAACGATAGCTCGACATGAAGTGCCACTTGGCCCCGAAATCGTGGTCCACGCGCCCCACGGCGAAGTTGCTGGTGGTGGGCAGGGAAACGTTGGCCGTGAAGCCCAGTTCGTTGACCCCGTCGCATTCGCTCTGCGTGCAGGCCGCATTCGACGTGGGTTCGTAGGTCTTCCAGATCGTCTGAACCAGGGGATTGATTCCAATCCCACGCGGATCGGCGCTCAGGAGGCTGAAAACCTGGCCCGTTACGGGGTCCGTGATGTTCCCCGCTATCAAGGCCGGCGAGGGAACGTTCTTATTGATGGTTTCGGAGTTGGGGAAACGGAAACCTTCGTAATTGGCAAAGAAATA
>PLEA01000499.1 GCA_003136335.1 Acidobacteriaceae bacterium
AGATCGAGCACCGACTTGCGCGGAATGTTGATGCTGGGCCGCATCGCGTAGTACTGCGGTTCGGCATGAGGCACGACGATGTTCAGGCCATCCGCAGCGCCCCGCTGAAAAATTACGACGAGACGCTTGTTGCGCGTGCCCGCGTCGAAGGCGCCGAAAGCCGCGCGCGTGAGAAAGCTCGGCACCGCCGCCGTCCCGACGACGGCTAGCGCGCTGTTGCGAAGAAAGATGCGACGCGTGATGGACATGAAGGACCGCTCCTGGCTCCTGGCTTCTGGCTTCTGGCTTCTGGCTTTTGGCTTTTGGCTCCGGTCGTTCCCCTACTCTTTGCGATGCCATTACTCCTGACGATGAGATTCAAGCCAAAAGCTTATCTCTTCTGAAACTCCGGCGATCCTAACAGCAGACCTGCGATCGTGCTTGCGTCAGGCGGCCGAGCAGGTTTCGCCGGCGCTTCAATCTGCGTCATGATCGAGTCGTGAGTCTGCTTCGACACATCGGCGGCGAGCAGCTTCGCTTCCATAGTCGAAAGAGCTAGCGCCGCATCGAACAGCGGAGGCGAGCTTCCGGCCAGCTCTGCCGCATCCACTTTCACGCCGCGAACCTTGCCGGCGGTTAATCCTAGCGCGAAGTTCATGCGGTTCAGCAGCGCGGACGAACTCACCCAGACCTCCGCTTTCATCGAGTAGCCCGTGGGCGGCTGCGCTCCGTAGAGAGGCATGCCCATGTTGGCGACTTGACGAGCCAGCGGCATGGCGTCTTCCACGTCGGCGCCAGTGGCGCGCACGGCTGAGGCCACAAACTCAAGCGGCGTTTTCACCTTGGCGCGGTAAGCGCCATCCGCCCAGAACTCCGGCGAATGGAACAACGTCGTTAGAACTTCGCGGATATCGCCCTTCTTCTTCTCGAACGTCTTCGCCATGCGATCGACCAGCGCTGCCGGCGGATCGTCGGCCACAAAGCGCTGCGCCAGCTTCAACGAAATGAAATGCGCGGTCTGCGGGCTGGTCGCCAGCATGTGCAACACCTCCCTGCCCTCATCCTCGCCTTTGGGCTTGATGTGATGTCCCAGAACAAACTTGGGGCCGGGTTCGTGCTGGCGCGGCTCGTACTTAAAGCCGCCGCCGTCGTTCGGTTTTTCGATCGTCCAACCGGTGAAGACCCTGGCAACTTCGGTGACGTCGCGTTGCGAGTAGCCGCCATTCACGCTGAGGGTATGCAGTTCCAGCAATTCGCGGCCGTAGTTCTCATTCAGTCCGCTGTTTGCCTTGCGTTTTGCGTTCGGATTCGGCGGCGGAAAGCGCCGGGAACGGCCGTATGGGCCGTACGCACGAACCGGCCGATCGGGAATTCCGAGCGCGCGCATGGAGTTCGGCCCCACACTCAACCAGTTGTCCAGGTAAAACAACATCGCCGGACTCTTCGCCGTGGCCACCAACAAATCTTCGAATTTTCCCAGCGCGCGTGGGCGGATCACGTCCTGCTCGTAGTTAGTAAGGAACAGGCGCTCGGAGCCTTTGCCGGCGAAGACGTTGAAGTGATTGAACCAGAAATCGGTCATCACTTCTTCAAGCTGGCGTTCGCTGTAGATCGCCCGCAGCACCTTGGCCTGAACCAGTTCATCCGCCACGACGGCCTGCGGATTGTTCATGGCCAGCAGCGTTTCTTTTTGCTTTGCGTTCATACCCGCGAGAAGGTCCTGCGCTTTGCCGCTGCCGCCGCGCAGCGAATCGGCGAACGCGACCTGCTCGTCGGTCGACATCGCCATCACTTTCTTGTAGCGCTGGTCGGCGGGAAGATCGATGAGTCCTTGAATCTTCAGATCGGCGTAAAGACGATCTTGGCGGCGGCGAGCTTCGGCGGCGTCGACAACCGCCGGCATCGCTTCTGCCGAAGCGATCGACATCTCTTTGGCGGGCACGACGTTGGAACGCGCTTCGTTGTTCGGAGAGCTCATCGAGTTCATGCTCGCTGAGTTCATCGAGTTGCTGTCCGCAAGATTGTTTGGCGCATTCCCGGCCGCATCTCCGCTGGCGGCCGCTGCGGCAGCGAGTTCTTCAGCGGTCTTCGCGGTGTCGGACGCGAGTGGTTGAGCAGGAACCGCAGCGACACCTTTTGCTTTCCGCTCCTTCTTCTCTTGCTTCTCCTGCAGACGCGCGATCTGCACCTGAAACACCGCGCGCTTCGCCGGATCGGAAGGCAGCGGTCGCTTGCCGTCCATGACCTGTTTGATCATCTGGTTGTCAGGAAATTCTTCGGCGATTTCCTTCGGACTCATGCGCAGCGTGCGAAAGGCGGCGAGACGGGATTCGACTGCGCTGTCTGGAAATTTTTGGGGGTGCAGTTGCAAATCGATCCAGCGGTCGACGCCGATCGCCATGACCTGCTGCACGTCGCCCGGCCGCGGGCCAAAGGTGAGGCGATTGAGCGCTTGCACGGCGCGCTTCTGTTGGTTCGTGCCGGGGTCGGGTGCCTTTTCCTTTTTCCTGGCCAGCACTTGCGGGACGGAGCAGGCGAGGCTTAGACACAGCAGAAGCAGCGCCAGCTTCCCAGATTTGGATGGCATGAAGATTCCCCGACGGAGCAGGTCTGATGATTATGAACCCTTGGCAAGGAAAAAGTTGCTGCTGGAGATGGTTCCGGAAGGGCCCCTAAGTGATTGGAAGACAAGGGCTGCAAAGCGTCAGGCAAGTCTCAATGAGCGCTATGGTCTGTTACACCAACAATCCCACTTTCGTCTCCGACCATTCGGCTTGTTAGATACAAGGCCGCTTAATCCAAATTCACCAGCAAGAGTCCCAAGACGGTACTGCCCAAGACTAATCCCAAGAACTGGTCGGTTTGGCACAGTTTCGGAGCTGAGACCTGGCCATACTCGTCATGCCTCACTATAGAAGGTGGTGTTGTGTGACTCAAACCAGGACGAGTTCTTCGCATCGAGTCCTACTGGTGGATGACGACGAGGCCGTTCGCTCCATGATGAGTACGACACTGGGAAGAAAAGGATTTGACGTAGTCCCTGCCGCCAACGTGACAGAAGCCCTGAAACTTATCACTACAGAGACGTTCGACGTGCTTATCACGGACCTGCACATGCCGAGCCCAAGTGATGGTTTTGCGGTGATCACCGCCATGCGCCACGCCCAACCGGATGCGCTTACGCTGCTGGTCAGCGGTTACCCCGACGTGAAGAGCGCTATGGACGCTATCCTTCTGGAAGCGGACGATATCATCGTGAAACCATTCGAGCCCGGCAAACTTGCCGAACTCGTCCACGATAAGCTGCTCACTCGTAAACTTGCTGTCCGTACGCCAAAGGAAAGAGTGGCGGAGATCTTGCAGCGTTGTACCAGTGATATCGTCGGCGATTGGTTAGTGCGGGTAAAACAGAACAAAGAACTCAATCGCGTTTCGCTTACCGACAAGGAGCGTACGGGATATCTTCCCAAGCTGATTGAAGACCTGGTTGCCCGCCTGAGAGAGCCCAATACCCCTGGGGAAGAAAGCGATTCCAACTGTTCCAAAGCCGCCGTAGCCCATGGCAAGATGCGACAACTTCAAGGCTACTCTGCTGGGATGCTGGTGCACGACTCACGCATACTTCAGGTGACCCTCTTCGGGACGTTGCAGAAGAATCTGAGTGCTCTGGATTTCAGCTTGCTGTTGCCCGATGTCATGACTATCGCGGATGAGGTGGATTCACAGTTGACACAGGCGATGGATAGTTACATGAATGTCGTGCGGACGCCAGCGGCAGCGTAGCACCTCTGCCGCCATCAAGCGAGGCAAAGACAATGAGGGCGAAGACATGGACAGTGATTACCAACACGGGCAAGCAAGCAGACCTTAAGTCTGGCCTTGAGAAAAAGGAGGTTCAAAAGCCGACGCACATCAGCGCCAGAGAGTTTGTTCATTGGCTAGCGCCTGAGAGCCGTATTGATGACGATTCTTTGCGATCGCTATTTAAGCTGTAAGAGTCTCCTGCTGAGAGCGCGAACTCCACTTTCCACACTCGTAGATTCCCATTATTGGTCCTCATGTCGGTTCGGCGTTTCCGTCGCGTATGCCGTTGCAATCACACGATGGNNACCGCATCCAAGGTACCCCAGGCGCTGGCAATCCTCACGGTCGTCTTGATGCTCATATCTGTAACGCTCATCGCTACCACGGTGCCAACTCTGCGAATTGCAAGAATCGATCCTGCAAAAACGTTGCGAGATGAATAGGACTTTCGCCGTATGCCTTCCGGAAAGAAGATTCAAGCATAGCCAGGGTAAACTCATGGCGTATGCCGCCGACGATTGAAAAGATTTCTGCTGTCACTTTTCGGGTTGCGAACATGAGGGAGTCCGTGCGGTTTTATAGAGATATACTAGGCATGGAGCTTCTCTATGGTGGAGAGCACGCGGGTTTCTCTTCACTGCGCGGAAAAGACGCACAATCCGCGATCCTCAATCTGGAACAGGGCGACAGGGTGACTCGCTGGGGTCGACTGATTTTCTACGTCACGGATGTGGACGCTCTCTGGACTCATCTGAAAGAAAGAGGATTTGCTCCGGAAGTCCCACGAGATGCCTCCTGGGGAGAACGCTATTTCCATATGCCCGACCCGGACGGCCACGAGCTGTCGTTTGCTCGTCCTCTACAATGACCTGGAGAGAATCGCGTTTGCGGATGAGGGCCGTATGCCAGTTTCAGTGGAGATGGAGCACACCGGAGATCCGAATATGCAGGCAGAGGTTCGAGCGGTCATCGAACATGTGCTTGCCGATAGGCCTGGGGATTGGTGGGTTTCGATCATGGGGTCTCAAGCGAATGATCGGTGGGAATTGAAGATTACAGGCCCGAATGCATTCGAACGGTCCTATACGCTGGAGGGTTCTGCCGGGGAGCATCG
>PLEA01000180.1 GCA_003136335.1 Acidobacteriaceae bacterium
GCGACAGCACGCGTCGCAACGATCGCAGCTGCACTCCGGGCATAGCGATCACGTTGTGAGCGATGCGCAGCAGATATTCGCCTTGAATGAATACTTCCCTCGTCAGCATCAGATCGGCATGCTCCGCCACCGTTCCGGCCAGCGTGTTCTCGATNNAGGCGATCGAAAACTTCCGCCGAACGCGCGCAAGGCACGACCGTGCATCGCGGCAGCATCCGCTCCGCCGCCTCATGGCTGAATGAGCCGAGTTCCCCCTGGATTGCAACTTTCATGTCCTTTTTGTCTGAACACGCAAGGTATCTGAGAACTCCATTTCGCGCAAATGAACATGTAGCGTCGCCGTCCCGGCGGCTGTCGTGGGTGCCGCCTCCCAACGTCGGAAGGCAAGATGCCCCTTCGGCGGGCTCCGGGCAGGCTGTCGCGACAGCCGGGCAAGACGTGGGGCTATAAGTCTTTCTTCATCACCAGCGCGTCCACGCCATTCGAATAGTACCGAGGCAAAGTTCTCATCACGTTGTAGCCGTGCCGCTTGTAGTACGACAGGGCCGCCGAGTTGTCTACCGCCGTTTCCAGGCCCACCGCGCTCGATCCGGCTGTGCGCAGGCGATCTTCCGCAGCCCGCAGCAGCAGCGATCCCACGCCCGAGCGGCGTTCCTCCGCAACCACGTCGATGGTAATGACGTGCCCCGTCGAGCCTTCGTGCACCAGGATGAAACCTGCAGCCTGGCCTTGGTCAACGTCGGTGACGACCAGGGTGAACGATCCTCGCCGGCGTATGTACGACTTCAGTTCTTGCTTCGAATAAGAAATCCCTGCCGGAAAACAGTCCTGGTCCATTTGCCAAAGGGTTTCGAAATCTTCGGGCTTAAAGTCGCGAATGACGAAGGCCACGACGATATTGTAGCGGGCGGATTAACTGCGTTTGCCGAACCCGTTGGACCGGCCCCATGGTATGGGCTTGGTTTTCCACAGCCCCATGGCGTGGATTTGGGAAAAAATGCGGTTGCGGTCGATTGTGCCCTTGCCCGAGTCGCAACCTCAGACGTACCATCGGCATCAGAGGACTGGGTGAAGACGTGGTGGGACGCCTTCTAGTCATCGACGTCGTCGGCGCGGTTGCGGTTCTCGGGGTGTGGTACTACCTCTTTGCCGCCTACAACCGCCGCAAAGGAACCGAGGCGTTGCGCTGGGTACAGTCGGCGTGCGCCGGCAAAGGCCGCATCCTCGACTGGCGCTGGCTCAACAGCCACCGCCTTCACGCCCGCCTGCAGTTTCCTTCCCGCAATTTCGAAAACGCTCACGTCACCATGAAGTTCCGGCCGCGCGCTTTGCCCGTCCACTGGCTGCTAAGCTGCTGGCACAAACAGAAAGAGACCTTAACCTTCGAAGCCGACTTGGGCGGCTCGCCCAACTTCCATCTTGAAGTCGTGCGCCATCGCTGGTGCGCTCACAGCCGCGGAGTGACTGCCCTCCGCCGCGACGAACGCGAATGGGACGTCTACGAACCGGGCCCCGTGGTTCTTACGACCCGCACCCACTGGAAGCAGGATTCCACACCCGAACTCAATACTCTGATGACCGTGCGCCAGCAGGACGTGCTGCAAGTTCGCTTCCGCCCCGAGTCTCCGCAATTCTCCGCCACCATCGCGCTCGACGCGCTCTATGATCCGCGCACCGCCGCGGGCTTCTTTACTACCCTGCGGGAGTTGGCCGCAGGCGCCTCCGCCCATCGCCAGTAGTCGCGCGACGATCTCTCAAGCCGGGTGCGCCATTTCTCGCGTCCTTTGCGAGAAGTGAGCCCTCGCCCGGCACAAACATTCCGGAATGAACCCCACGACAACGCCGCTTAGCATTATGAAGTAGACTGCCCGCATGCCCAGTGCTAGCCGAGGGTCGATCCGCCTATTCCGTTTCGCCGGAATTGATGTGTTTCTCCACTGGTCCTGGTTTCTGGTGGCAGCGTATGAAATCCAGACGCGAAGAGGAAGTTATTCCTCCGTCACCTGGAACGTGCTGGAGTATCTGGCACTTTTCTTGATTGTGATGATCCATGAGTTCGGACACGCCCTGGCTTGCCGTCAAGTGGGAGGCAGAGCCGACCGGATCGTACTGTGGCCTCTCGGCGGCGTGGCCTATGTCGACCCTCCGCCGCGGCCCGGAGCTACGCTCTGGAGCATCGCCGCCGGCCCGCTGGTCAACGTGGTTCTCATTCCAATTTTGTTGGTAGCTGTAATGGTCGGCCGGTCTGCGGGATGGGCGGAGTCCGCGCCCGATCTCTACCAGTTGGTGCGAGCCATCTCGTTGATCAACTTGGGCTTGCTGATTTTCAATATCCTGCCCATCTATCCCCTGGACGGCGGCCAGATCCTGCGCTCGCTGCTTTGGTTTGTACTAGGGCGCGCTCGCAGCTTGATGGTGGCGACGGTCTTCGGCCTGATCGGAGTCGTCGTTTTCATCTGCCTCGCGGTGTGGAGGCAAGACGTCCGGTTGGGGGCAATCGCCTTGTTTATGCTGATGAGTTGCTGGGGCGGGCTGAAACACGCGCAGGCGCTGTCCCGTTTCGCCAAGCTGCCGCGCCGCGATGGCTTTGCCTGCCCCACGTGCAAGGGGGCGCCACCGGTTGGGGAATTCTGGAGATGTGCAAAATGCGGCCAGCAATTCGACACATTCCAAACCCGCGCCATCTGTCCTCACTGCGCAACCCAGTTTCCCATGACAAAGTGTCTGGACTGCGGCGCGCTACATCCCATGAATGACTGGATGATCGCCTCAATCGTGCCTTCGAATGTATAATTGTTGCCAGGTTTTGAGTATCCTCATCCATTTCCGAATAAATCTCTTCTATGCTTCTCATCAGCTTTTTCGATTGGCGGGTGCCCGCCTCCCGCGCTATCCTTCCTATTCCAGGTCAGCGTGTTGAAACCAGCTATTTCAACTCCCCCGTATTTGTGATGTGGTTTTGCCCAAATCATAAAGTTCTACGCGAAGGAGACTGAAGGACATACATGCCCACCGAACTGCGCAATTTCCTGGCACTCTCATACGACGAACTGGAAGACCTCAACATTAAGGCGAAGGAGCAGCGCAGGAACCGCGTCGCATCTCATAAGGTCCAGGAGGATCGCCTCAAATATCTGACCGACGAGAAGCGGATCAAGGCCGTGACCGTGCT
>PLEA01000350.1:0-2700 GCA_003136335.1 Acidobacteriaceae bacterium
GAGTTGCACAAGGAGGGCGGCGCTCTCGCGAAGAAATCCGCGGCGCTCTTCAATGAGCCCATGCGTTGGCTTGAGGAGCAGTTCCGGGCCGTTGGCCATGAAAAGGATTCACGAGAACTCGCGGTCCATTTGTTCTCCGCCTTTCAGGGTATGGCGGCTGTTGCGCTCGGCACCAACGACCGCGAGGTGGTGGTGATGGAGGCAAAGAGGCTTAAAGACTGGATCGGGACCTTGTGACACGCAATCACGATGCGTTGACTCGCGTTTGGGCGGCGGAACTCGGTCCCAGGGGCGTTACGGTAAACGCGGTGGCCCCCCGGCCTGGTGGATACAGCGATGCTAAGGGCAGCCACCGCCCGGATGGGCGAGGAGGCGGTGAAGGGAATGGTTTGCGCGCACGCCGCTGGGGCGGCTCGGAACGACGTCTAATGTCGCCGATGTAGTCGCGTTCCTCGCCTCGCCCGACGCTCGCTGGGTTACTGGGCAAGTGCTCGACACTACTGGCGGATTGGCCCCCTAAATTGAAAGTGAATAAATAAATCCTGAGATCAGAAACGAGAATGGAGTTTTTATGAAAATTATTTTGATTGGCGCAAACGGAAAGATCGGCGAACTGGTTCAAAAGGCATTGGCGGGTGCTGGCCATGAGATAGTCAAGGTCGGGCACAAATCAGGCGATTTTCAAGTCGAGATCGAGAACCGCGAAAGTGTCAGGAAGCTTTATCAAGCCGTCGGCTCGTTTGATGCCGTGGCCATTGCAGCAGGCCAAGTCGCATTTGCTCCGCTTTCGGAACTCACCGCTGAAAAGTGGCAGTTTTCGTTGGGAAGCAAACTCATGGGTCAGATCAATCTGGTTCAGGAGGCGATCCCGTTCATCAAAGAAAAAGGATCCTTCACTTTGGTTTCGGGCATTCTCAATGACGACCCGATCATCGCCGGCGTCGCGGCTTCAACCGTCTCGGGCGCGTTGGAAGCTTTTGTTCGGGCTGCCGCAATTGAGCTTCCTAAGGGACTGCGTATCAATGTGGTGAGTCCCACGATGCTAAAAGAATCCGAATCTCAATTTGCCCAGTTCTTCATCGGCATGATTCCGGTCGAAGGATGGAAAGTTGGACAAGCCTACAAACGCGCTATCTTGGGGGCGCAAACCGGCCGCGTTTACAAAGTTGATTGAGCTTGCCCAGCGTTTATTCGAAGCCCCCGGCTACATCAAGAATCCGGCTTGACAAGAGAATCGATCTGTTTCGATTTGACACTAGTCAGGTGACTGACTAATCCCCGCAGTCATTGGCCGCCGTGCTGCCCTGTCACCGACTTTCCCTCATGGCATCTCCCTTTCACCAATCCTTCTAGTAAGCTGCGAGTCTCAACTCACCGGCGACACTCGGGTCCACAATTCGTCAAAGTCTCGCGTGTCGAAAAATGCAATCGCCTTGATGACCTTGCCCTCTTTTTTCATTTGGAAGTACCACGTATAGGTGTTGCGGTATGGAATGCCGTCCTTCGCAGTGGCGGTGGCGTCGAACAATATGATCACCATGTCGGCGTCTGCGAAGATCGCGGCTACGGGCATGTCCGAATGCCCGAGGCACCGGCAACCCAGAAAAATTTATCAAGGTGAACTGGCTTACTCCATAAGGCTGGCGAAGCAGAGGAACGTCGAAAAGTTAGACCTGCTGCTTTTTCAATTCGCTAAGGCGGGGAAATCTTCCCGACTGATACTCAGCAAAGAGCCTGGCAATGTCCTGCTTCGAGTCTCCTATAAATGGGCCGTAGGATACGATTGGGTCTCCTTGGGGTTGTCCAGCATATAACACCAGCCGTGCTCCGGATTCGCCGGCGACCACATGCAAAACGCTCGTACCGACGTCAGTCGACCGATCGAGCCAACCGACCTGCCCAGTATTCAGCTCAGTGTCGCCGATTCGAACCGAACCATCAATGACAAATGCAAAGCCGTTGTAGGATGCAGCTATGTCCAACTCGGCCGAGGCGTGTGGCTCTAAATTGATCTCGACCATCGTGACCGGTACATGGTTTCGCGTGCCTGACTGAAGGCCGGCCGAGGAACCGCTATAAACTCGGATCTCAGCGCCTTTTTCGCGGTGCACCTGAACCTCATCGACGTTAATCGTTTGAAAACCGGGGGCAATCCACCGTTTGTTCTTAGGTAAAGTAAGCCATAGCTGAAGCAGGCGGACCTTTCCTTTGGTCCTGACGTCTTCGCTGTGAATAATGCCGCTGCCCGCGGTCATCCACTGCACTTCGCCAGCGTTGAGTGTGCCGCCCTCATCGCGGTCAAAGATCGCGCCGTCGAGGATAAGCGTCACAGTTTCAAACCCTGCATGCGGGTGAGGACCACCAACTGGCCGGTCGCCAACGTCAAGATGATCGTCCATCAACAAGATGAAGGGATCGTTCATCTCGAAGTTTTCGGGAGACACGACAGGCGCAGCTAGATGTCCCGGACCGACGAATCCAGGTGCCGCTGGAGGAACGTTGACTACGCGACTGATACCGCGTTCTTGCGACATGTCTTCTCCTTCTGAAACCAATTCCCGTCACTCAAAACGCTTGCTGAACGGCGTGCCCCATCGCCGATCATGCACTTAGCGGGGAGGCCCCGTGCCTTTCATATACTGCGACGCAGTTTATGCCTGCGTCGCAGCCCTTGCGGTGAAGATGCCCTTGAAGCTTTCG
>PLEA01000350.1:2766-3833 GCA_003136335.1 Acidobacteriaceae bacterium
GGCGGCGGCTGGTGGATAAAGTTGAGAAATCCGTTCAATCCGAAGACCGTAAACTGAAGGCCTAGTAGATAGCGAGCAACGATTGAAGTAGTTTTCATGAGTGTTCCTCTCTAAAGGTCTGCGCGTGCATCTGCACGGCTTGAAGGTGTGGTGCAAGAAATGTGTTCCGGTCTTTTCCCTGGTTCAGCGCGCTGGTCCCCCCCGCGGTGAGGAAAGTCGCGTCCGTCACGCCAAGAAAACCGAATACGGACCGCAGGTACGGCTCCACGAAATTGAAGGAGGCCATTTGCGTCTGGGCGTCGTACATCCCGCCGGTTGCGATGATGAAAGTCGCCTTCTTGCCGGTGATCAGGCCCTTCGGCCCTTTCTCACTGTAAGCAAAGGTCCTGCCGACGCGCGCAATCTGGTCGATCCAGAGCTTGAGAACCGAAGGCACTCCGAAGTTATGCATCGGAACTCCGATGACATACTCATCCGCCTCCTCCAACTCGGTGAGAAGGGAGTCGGAGAGCGAAAGCAATTTCTTCTGCTCCGGAGTGCGGGCCTGTTCCGGCGTGTAGACGGCCCCGACCCATTCGGCATTGATTGGCGGCATGGCCGTTGCGTTGAGGTCTCGGTCAATGACCTTTCCATCCGGGTGCGCAGCCCTCCATTGAGTCACGAACGCAGCCGTCAGTTCACGCGAGACTGACCGGCCGTAGAGCGGGCTGGAATCAATATGGAGTAGCGTTGACATTGAGAATTCCTCCTGCACGACATATGATTAATAAGCGACATATGTCGATTCAAGAAAATAAACAAGTGTCGCTTTAGTCCGTAAAGGCGTATGCTTTCATCAATATAGAAATGGCCCAGCTTCTCCAACCCGAGGTCGAAACGACGGATCCGCGCATCCTGCGGAGCCGCCGCATGCTCATGGAAGCACTGGCCAGGCTACTGACTAAAAAGGAATTCGCAGACCTCTCTGTGCAGGAGATCGCTGACGAAGCCACGTTGAACCGGGCCACCTTCTATCTGCACTATGCGGACAAGAATGCGCTGTTGCAGGCCATGACGGAATCCCGCTT
>PLEA01000104.1 GCA_003136335.1 Acidobacteriaceae bacterium
GTTGAGACTACCGCGAGGGCACTGTCCTTCGAGTGGGATGACGAAGACACTCCGCCCGAACCTACGAAGAACGATAAGCGCAAGGCGGGCTAGGTCAGATTACCTGTAGGCGAAGTCGAACTCAGAACTGGGCAATGAGGTCAGCCATATCGCCCTGCTCGCTGTTTATACTTCGGTTTGCCCGTGATCCGGAAGTCGCTTATGGCACCCTTCTCAGCCGCTTGGAGCTTCCGATCTGAGCTCTTCGGATTGGAGTCTGGTGTCTGGAAACCTGCAGGTCACAATCATGCTTGCCGTCGCTTCGGTTGCTATCTCGCCTCTGAGCAGTGCTACAGGACGTCCTCCTGCTTCAGACAGCGGACCCCGGTGACCACCTACTCTACACGCAGCTCGAAGGGCAAACTGAGTCCTTTACCGATGCGAGTTCTCGTCACGATCAGACGGCCATGGGCAGATTACTTGATGACGATGTTCTCTTCTCGGGTGGAAATGGCTCTGTAGATCGCGATCCTGCGCGCGACAAAAATGACGCTCTGTCCACGTTGCTGAAGTGGCAGACACAGGCGTTTCGCAACGCGGGTCAGCGCGGTGATGTGGCAGAAATGAAGAGGTACTTGATGACAACTCATCTTCATCAACGAAGACGGCGTCCTTTCGCGGCACGCCGATTTTGGAGGGGTTGCGGCCGCCGCTCCGCCAGGAGCGATATCATCGACGGTCACTGTGACGGACTGGGTCCTCCACTACTCCGGCGATGTTGCAGTCTGCAGCTTTATCAACGACCAGGTCGTCCACTACGGCGGGCAGGTCCTGAACTTTAAGTTCCTCTCGGTCGAGACATGGATCGAGCACGGCGAGGCATGGAAGCTGCTGGCCAGCCACATTGCATCAGGATCCGTCCGGGGTGACGCTGTCCGCGGATCAGTTGAACCAGTACTCGGGCGCTTACAGCATTGCTCCAGGCCACGCGGTCACTATCGTCCGGGACGGAGACGCGCTCAGGAGAATCAGCGACGCAGGAAACGATTTGCTCCATGCCGAGGTTCGCGACATTTTCTTCGCACCGGGCTCGCCTTCTGGCTACGCGCGCCGGCGCATCATCTTTCACCGCGATGTCAGCGGACGGGTCTCAAGTTACGAGACAGCGGGCCTCGTGTTCACAAGAACCCAGAGTACCGGCGAGCAGAACGGAAATACGGTTCCGGCGGCACCGACGCCGGGACGTCTCGTACTCCGGAGCTTTGTCGTTCACCGGTCTGGCGATGTCGCCGTTGCCACATTCTTCCACGATCGAGACACCAACTACTATGGGCGATTGATGCATGAGACCTTTCGCTCCAGTGAATCGTGGGTTCTCCGTGGTACGGAGTGGAAGATGATCGCGAGCCAGGGGCGCCTTCTGCAGAGAGATCCGCTCGCTGTCATTCTTCCCTCGGACGAACTAAAGAGCTACGTGGGAATTTATGCCGCCGGTCCACTGCTCACGGTCGTGATATCCCGAGAGGGGAACGCTCTGGCCGCTTCAGTCAACCACAAGAAGGCGGTTCCGCTCCAGGCGGAGGCGAGCGGAGTATTTTTCACGCCGGCTTCCCCACTCACCGA
Source organism: Acidobacteriaceae bacterium (assembly GCA_003136335.1). The sequence continues at coordinate 1,603 of PLEA01000104.1, forward strand.
AATCATCTTTCAGCGGAGTGCGAGCGGCCGCGTCACCGGTTACCTCAACCTTCGCGATGAGCGCGATCTCCTCTTTATCAGGAAAAAGCACGATCCTTCCCATTCCAAAGCCAGATGAATTGCCTTCCGCCTGAGTTAGGCCGCGTTGCCTTTTTAAGTTGAGGGCGACACGATACTGGAGGGATCAGCGCAGGTATCCACCCCGGAACGACGGGCCATGCGCCACCATATAGAAAGACCATACGCCGATCTGAGAAAGCTAAATGGACTAAACAGTCCGGATGCGTCTAGTAAATCCACAAGAGGCCGGATCTTACGTCTTCCTCAGATTTAGTACTGGTGAACGCGCTTGTTGTCGCGTTACTTCCGATTAGTCGGCCAGCCGGAAGTTCGACGAAGGATGAATCGCCAGGCGGGTAAAGTGGTCGGGCAAACTCTGGTTCCTTCGTAATTCCAAGCCCTCCTCATCACGAATTTCTTACGGCGGCACTTCAACCTTGTATTTCACCTGACGGGGCCTTCCTGCCCAAGAATTTCAAAGGAAACCACATACCGAATCCCACAGAAACATCCAAAAATACATAGGTACGCTTCGAAAATGCATCTATAATTTTGGAAGTAATGTCATCTGCGGGACTTAGCCGTCCCAAAAAGGGGATCGACGTGGCACCGAAGTTGCTCATTGAGGATCGATGGGACGTCTCTCCCACGCCTCTACCGCCTCCTAAGGGTTCGGGGTCCGTACCGAAAACCATGAATCGGGAAAGCCAAGCTCGATTTGTCGCCATCCTCTTGTTTCTGCTGACGGTGGCTGCGGTGGTTTTTGCGGGATTCAATTTCCAAAAGGAACGTGACTCTGCCGTTCCCGACGACGGCGTTTGGTGGGTGGAGCACGATGGCCGCCTGGTAGCCGACCGGGTGGATCCCGCCGGACCCGGAGCGAAGGCCGGCATCAAGCCTGAAGATCAATTGGTTTCCGTCAATGGCCAGGAAATCAAAAGCACTCCGGGGTTAGTGCGCCAGCTCTACAACACCGGCGTTTGGTCCAAGGCGACCTACTCGCTGATCCGCCGGTCGGTCACGCTCGATTCCAACGTCATTCTGGTTCCCGCCGATCGCTCCCTGAATAATTGGCTGCGACTGATTGCCATGATTTATCTGGGCATCGGCGTCTACGTCCTGCTGCGTCGCTGGACCGCGCCGGGTTCTACGCACTTCTACGTTTTCTGCCT
>PLEA01000289.1 GCA_003136335.1 Acidobacteriaceae bacterium
GGCTTGAACTCGAAGGTGGTGACCACTGGTCCTGGATTGATCTGCGTAATCTGACCGTGGATTTCGAACTCGGCGTATTTTTCGGTAAGCACTTGCGCCAGCAGTTTGAGTTCATCCGCATCGACTTGCTGCTGTTCATCGGGACGCTGCAGCAGGCTGCTCGAGGGCAACTTGTACCCGCCAGCGATGCGGGGCATTGTCGTCTTGGCTTTGTGTCCGCTGTCGCCTCGCTCGGTGACTTCGGGATCGGCGTCCGCTTCCTCCGCACCATTCATGGCGAGAGGTTCGGGTAGGATTCCGCCGGTGGGAGCGGGCTTCGATGCATCCTCTTCGGCCATCATCCGCTCAATGCCGGTGCGACGCGGTTCTGACGCTACTGGACCTCGCGATCCTGACCGCGAGGGGATCAACTGCGTCTTTACTACGGGCTTCGAGATCCGCCGCTGGTCCAGTTCCTTCTGCTGACGTTTTTTGGCGCGCTCTTGCTGCCAATCTTTGTAGCGATTCCACAGCGCTGTGACGAAGGCGAAGCGCGTCGGAGCCCACAGTTGAATCGCCGCGAAAGAGAAGGCCGTCGAGAGATATAACGCCACGGCGAGCACGGTCGCGCAAACGATGTACGCGCCGACCACATTCAAATAATGAATCAGCACGTCGCCGACGACGCGCCCGAGCAAGCCTTCGAGGGGAATCACGCGCTGCCAGCGTAACTGTCCGGGCAGAAGCGCCAGCATCGCGGGAACGAACATTACCAGCCAGATTCCGCCCAGGCTTTTTGCGAGTGGGGACTGCACTTTCATCGAGCGAAACCAGCGCGCGCCCAGCGTTGCGGGAAAGATGACTAAGAGAAATGCGCCGATGCCGAAGAACTGCAGCATCATGTCGGCGGTGAATGCGCCGACGACGCCGATCCAGTTGCGAGCCGCATGCGAACCAGTCAACACGGAGGCGCTGTTCCACGAAGGGTCGAGCGGAGAATACGATACCAGTGCGAGGAAAAGAAGGAGCGCGGAGACGCACATCAGGAATCCCACCAGCTCATTGAGCCGGCGGTTCCCCGTGGGAACGAAAATGCTTGCCAGATAATCCATGTGGGGCTGATTCACCGCCGAAGACACTGCAGACTTCAGCGCCGCAATCGGCCAGAGCCCTTACATTATGCCAAGAAGGCCGGCATCCGACAATGCAGGAAAATGGCCGTAGTATCCACTTAGCTTCCCGGCCAAATTCGGCGCCAGAAGCGGGTTTGATCGCGCTGTGTTATCCAGCCAGCTTTGCGGCGAACGCCAGAACTAACGCTCCCACAATAATTCGGTAGACCGCAAAGGGAGCGAAGCCGCGCCTGCGCACGTAGCCCATGAACCAGGCGACGGAACCATAGGCGACGATGAACGAGACCACGAATCCGATGGCGAGCACGATCCAGCCATGCGCATCGATCTGAGATACGCCGATTGGATTCTCGCCTTTGCCGCTGAGCGATTTGAGCAGAGTGTAAATCGTGGCCGCAGCCATGGTCGGCATGGAGACGAAGAATGAGAACTCGAGAGCTGCGGCCCGCGACATGCCTGCAACTTGGCCGCCTGCAATGGTCGACATGGAGCGCGATGTTCCGGGAAAGACGGCGGAGAAGATCTGGCAGAATCCGATCCAGATCGCCTGCGCCAAACTCATATCTTCCATCTTCCAGGTGTGGATGCGGCTTCCGCGTGCACCAGGACCAGCGGCTTCGGACTTGGAGTTTAAGGCATCGACCAGCCACATCACGATCCCGCCGATCAGCAGCGACCAGCCAATGATCAAGATGTTTTCCAGATGCTTGCCGATCACCTTAGTCAGCAAGAACGACGGAACAGCAGTGACCACGAATGCTACTGCGGTTAGACCGAGAGGATGGGTTAAAGCTGTGCGTCTTCCGCTGTCGCCGCGGGGAAACGTAGAAAAAAACCTCTTGATGCGGCTCCAGAAATAAACGGGCAAGCAAAGGATCGCTCCCAACTGGATAACGATGGAATACATTTTCCAATAGCCGTCTGACAGGCTGATGTGCAGCAGCAGTTCGGCGATGCGCAGGTGCGCGGTCGAACTGACCGGCAGGAATTCGGTGAGACCTTCGACAATGCCAAGGATCAGCGACAAGAGGTAATCGTTCAATCGTCCTCCGGGGGAAAAAACAAGGGAACAGTATCGCAGAAAATTTAGGGGAGGGTTAGCTGGGACTGTTCCGAGAAGCTGCCAAAAGCAGGTTCCTCCACTCCGCTCGCTTCGCTCCGCTTCGGTCGGAATGACAGAGTTTTTTGCCTTGAGCTCTGACTCAAGCGACTAGTCGCTGGCGTTTCCGTAAGTGGGGACGCCTTGCTGGACGTAGAAAATCAGCATTTGCGCGCGCGAGGCCCAATCGCTTTGGGCATATTGGGTGACGATTTTTTGCGCGAGCTCGAGAGAACGGTTTTTTGATTCTTCGGATTTTTTCTGATTGGCTTCGGTTTTATAAATCTCGATTAGTGCGGAGCGGCGCCAGGCCGCGTCGTAGAGAGCTTCGGGCGCGGCGGGGGACTGCTCGTGCTCTTTGGCGTACTTCTCGTACATCTCAGCTTCTTTTTCCGGGCACTTCGACGCGGCCTGCCAGTCGCCACAGAGTTTGTTTTCGAGGAGGTGGAAGGCAGCAAGGTCGGCCCATTTCGTTCCGGGAAATTTTCTCATGACCAGCTTCATCCACTGCTCGTCAATTTGGCCGCGCATGTAGGAGTCGCGCTCGCGGGCTGAGGGACGCGTCAGGACATCGGAGCGCTCCATTTGCCAGTGGATGTCGGCGGCGCGGTAGAGTCCTTCGGCAGCGAGTGGGGACGTGGGAAACAAATCGTAGACGCGATAGTAGAGACGCATGGCGTCTTGCGCGGCATCGCGGCGGCCGCGGAGTCGGCTGGCCTGGTCTTCGGAGTCGGCGGCTTCACCGAACACGATCTTGTCGCCGTTGGGAGTGGTCAGGTTGACCAGGGCTTTGCTGGAGACCCATCCGGTGATGGTCTTGCCTTCGGACTCGGGATCGTCTTCGTCGGCGTCTTTTTTCGGTTCTCGAAGGATGGCTTCAACGTGAGTCCAATCGTGACCGGTCTCGATGATGACGAGTTCGTGTCCGCGGCCAGCTTCGCCGAGTTTGGCGGCGTCTGTGCTGGGGGAGACGCGGATGGATTCTTCGCGGACTAGAGTACCGCGTTGCGCCTGGGCGGAGGAGAGCGAGGTTACTGCGAGAATTGTGGCGACGAGCAAAGTGAGTCGAAATCTCATATCTATGATTATTGGCCGTACCGACGTTGCTTGCAACGTCTTACTAGCGGCGGAGTTCTTCTAGCATTTTTGGTTCGATGTTGCCGCCGGAGATAATGGCTACGTTGAGTTTTGTTTTTGGCAGTTGATCAGAGCGGAAGAGGAATCCGGCGGTGGCGACTGCTCCGCTGGGTTCGGCTACGGTATCGGGATTTGCGGCGAGGAATTTCAGTGCCTGGTGGATCTCGTCTTCGCTTACGGTGACGATGGCGTCGACGAAGCACTGCATGTGCTCGAAGTTAATGGCGCCGACACTCTGCGTGCGCAGTCCGTCGGCGATGGTGCGCGACACTTGTTCGGCGGGGAATTGAACGATCTTGCCGGCGCGCAGGCTGGACTGGGCGTCGGCGGCGAGATCGGGTTCGACGCCGATCACCTGAGTTTCAGGACGGATGAGCTTGATGGCGGCAGCGACGCCGCTGATCAAGCCTCCGCCGCCGACTGGGGCAAAGACCGCTTCCACTTCGGGCAAGTCCTCGAGGATCTCTAGGCCGATGGTACCTTGACCGGCGATGATTTTTTCGTCGTTGTAGGGAGGCACGATGACGTAGCCGTGCTGGGCGGCGAGTTCTTCGGCCTTGAGTTGGCGTTCGGTGCTGCCGGGGCCTACGAGAACGATCTCTGCGCCCAAGGCGGCCGTGGCTGCGCGCTTGATGGCGGGAGCGTTGTTAGGCATGACGATGACGGCCTTTACACCCAACGCGCGGGCGGCGTAGGCGACGCCCTGTGCGTGGTTGCCGCTGGAGTAGGAGATGACACCGCGGTTGCGGTCTTGTTCTGAAAGCGAGGCGATTTTGTTATAGGCTCCGCGGAGTTTGAAGGCGCCGATGGGCTGCTGGTTTTCGGGCTTGAGGTACAGGCGGCGGGTGGCGTCGGCGTGATGGAATTCGATCAGACGCGTGCGGGTGGTGATGCCGCGGAGGCGGGATTGGGCTTCTTTGATGTCTGCCAGGCTGACGATCTTATGCATGGGGTTTCAATAATACCGATTGTCAGTCTAAGCTGATTCCCCATGGTTGTGCCGGCATTCTGCACCTGGTGAAACCCGCGACGTGGTAGCGTAGGTGTACCGGTCTTAACCATTGTGCGCCAGCGTACTTGCTAATACGATGTATAAGAGCTCAACCCCTGGCCGGAGCGTCTGTGAAATTCCTGTCGCAGCTTTGGCCGAGAGCTTGCTCTGCCATCATGCAGGGCTCTCTGCCCAAAGCGTGATCCAATTCTTTTTGGGCAGGAGACGCAGTTCGCCATCGCAAGGGTCAACACTGCGGCGAGGAATTTCCGATAAAATCAATCGCGCAGCGGGTTAGCGGCCATTTCACGGACAGGAGAAGAGATGGAAAGAGCAATGCCGTATCGCGGTTCTAGTCTCTCGGCACATCGGATTGGTATTCTGATGTCGCAAACCGGCCGTTTCCTCGAATGCATAGAGTGTCGTTTGAGCTTTACGTTTCCTCCTGGGACGCGCTACGACGCAATCGCGAAACAGTTCGAATCTCATTCTTGCCATTCTGCAGGGTCCGCTGGCCACGACAGTAAGAAGCTTGGTGAAAACTAGAGTTAGGGTTTTAGGGGCTTTGTTGGGAAGACTCTTCTTTCGCCCCGCCGGGGCTCGCTGATTTACTCCGCATGTGCCCACGGCTGGCGCCGCGGGCTGCATTCTTTCGCCGCTTTGCGGGCAAGACGTTGCGTCAGTGCCGTCCCTGCGAGACTCGTTCGACTGTCCCACCGGCACCCCGGACTTACGTCCGGGGCTGATGAATGCCGCCCCTTCGGGGCTGGAATCTTGTAGTTTCATTCCACCGCTTTTCTAGAAATTAGTTCTTACGCACACCCCCGGCGTTTTTATTGTGGGGGCGGCGTGGAAGGGAGAACGTGCATGCCGTTGGAATCAAAGACGAAGGTTTTTACTTCGGCTTCGGCGCCCTCGGCGGGGATTTCCTGACCATTCCAGAGGAAAGTGACGCCGGCGGCATTGCCGATTCTGGCGACGATTTCGCGGGTGGCGCGGATTGACGCGTGGGCGGGGGCGATGAGGGTTTCCTGGCTGACGGTTTGGCCGTCGGCCTGAACGGAGATCCAGGAAGTTTCCGTGGCGCGGATCACGAGCGTGAGCGGGGCGGTAGATTTTGCGGACGGCTGGGGAACTGGTGTGTTGAAGGTGCGAGTGGTTACATCATGTTCTTCGGCGGCGCCTGCGGAATTGTCGGTTGACGAGGTCGCTCGCGCCGCGGTGGATGAATGCCTGGCGGTTGCAGACTGAACCGCTTGGGGACGAGGATTCGGAGTAGACGAGTGCGCCGGAGTTGCAGTGTTGCTCGCGGGCGCGCGATTGGAGGGCCGGTTGACGCCTTCTGGCGCAGTCGCTGGGACCGGAGCGGGCACAGAGGGCGCGATTGCCTGTTGGGACTTTACTGGAGAGGTGCTGGTTGCGGTTGATGTCCTGTGGGAGCGGCGTATCCAAAGAATGACTGCGAGAACGACGACGACGGCGGCGATCGCAAGGATGCTCCAGGGAATTTCGCGGTCGGAGTTGCGGGCAAATTTCTGTCGCGAAGTGCGGACATCTTCGGAGCGGGGAAGTTGCAGCTCGGGGAATTCCTCGATCTGTACGGGGGATTGCGATTTCACGGGAGATTTGTTGGACTCGACCGGGCGTCGCTTTTCCGGCGCCGCGAGGCGTTGCCCGGAGCTTGCTTTCGAGGAAGCTTCGGGTTCCCAAACTTCGTGGGCGTCGATCTGCGCCTGGCGGAGGCAGGTGAGATAGTCGGTGACGGCGTCTTCGGCGTCCATTCCTAGATGCTTGGCATAGGCGCGAATGAATCCCTTGTTGAAGACGCCGCCGGGGAGCAGGTCGAAGTGTTCTTCTTCGATGGCCTGAAGCATGCGCGAGCCGATTTTGGTGACGTTGGAAACGTCCTCGAGCGAGATGTCCTTCTTCTCGCGCGCCTTGCGGAATTTGTCTCCGAATTCGCCCACGTTGTCCTGCCAGGGAAGCGTCTTTCGCCCGAATGATGACGGGAACATCATAGGACAAGCTGGAGGCGCGCGCCACAGCCAAGAGGACAAGGGAGAGGTAACGTACGGAGTGAGTCGCGACGGAAGGGGATCGTTCCGGTGGATGCGATTCGGGGACGTTGGTTCGGAGGACTTATAGGAGTGGCGTCCACGCGGGACTGGGTTCCTCTTTTTCCCCTTACCCCGGACTTACGTCCGGGGCTAATGCATGGCGCCACTTCGCGGCTAGTGGTACGCGGATTTCGCCGCACCGCTTTCCTCGGAATTTTGTTCACGCTTAAGGCTTTTTGCGCAGGGCTACGGTGAACTGCGCTTTGCAGGTGATGGCGGGGTCGTCGAAGGCTTCGGCGGTGCGGTCGCTTTCGGAGGCCTCGAAGTAAAGGCCGCGCTTGAGGCGGTCGGGGAGGCCGGTGAAGCGGGCTTTGCCGGCGGAGTTGGTGCCGACTTCGAGGTCGAGCTTGTGGGCGCTCATGAATCCGTAAGCGATGTGGACCTTGATTTGGGCGGCGTAGACGGGGGCGCCGGCGGCGTCGGTGACGGTGAAGTCGGCGGAGCAGGGGCCGATTGCTCCATCCACTACTGGAATCGACTTGGGATCCGGGGATGGCGCGGTGGTGGTTTGTGAAAAGGCCGAGATCGATAGCGCGACAGCTAAGAGAGTTAGCGGCAGGGCGAGGGTTCTGAGTTTGTTCTTATTCATATTCATCCTCAAGTTAAGAATATGCCAGGCGGGCGGGATCGGAAAATCGGCGGAGAGGGAAAATCAGGAACAAAGTCAACGGCCCCGGGCGGGGGCGCCCGCGCCACACTGAGGGGCCCGGAACGGGCTCATGTGATTGGCTTTACGGGTACTAGTTACCAACGGTCATTGCGAGTGTACGAAAGTGACGCATATAATTTTTGAACACCCATCCGAGGTAGCGAGGGACTACGGAATTTCTGCATGCCTGAGGCCGGCACTCAATTGACGCGGCAGAATGAAGAACTGACGATCTTTCACGACGTGGCCAAGGCGCTGACGTCATCGCTGGATCTCGACTCTATTCTGCAGACCATCATGGAGAAGATGGCGGAATATTTTCGCCCGGATACGTGGTCGCTGCTAATGGTGGACGAAGGGCGCGACGAACTCTACTTTGCCATCGCGGTGGGAGACAAGGCCGAGGCGCTGAAAAGTGTGCGGCTGAAAATGGGTGAGGGGATTGCGGGGTGGGTGGCAAAACACGGGGAGTCGCGAATTGTGCCGGATGTGCGCACGGACCCTGTCTTTGCAAGCCGCGTGGATGACGCCACCAAGTGGGAGACACGATCGGTGATCTGCGTGCCGCTGCGGTCGAAGCTGCGCGTTCTGGGCGTGATCCAACTGGTCAATGTGGACCTGGAGCGGTTCAAGGATGCGGAGCTGTTCTTTCTGCAGTCGCTGTGCGACTACGCGGCGATTGCCATTGAGAACGCGCGCTGGGTGGAGAAGATACAGGAACTGACCATCACCGACGA
>PLEA01000072.1 GCA_003136335.1 Acidobacteriaceae bacterium
ACGAGCATCCTGGGGAAGCCGGACTTCAGGGAAATCGGTCAGTTGGTTTGTTTTCAGATTGAGTATGGCAATGGATTCATGCGCCTGGTTTTGCTGCGTTCCATAACCATCATTGAGAATCACCGCGTAACGTCCATCCGGGCTTATGGCCATCGCTGCCGCGAAACCGTTCAGCGATCCCAAAACACCCGGCGAAGGAGCAGTCAAGGTCTTGCTGGTGGGCAGGGGGATCTGCCGTGTCTTGCTCTGGTCTTGTGCATGGAGCAGGCCGAATGTACCTACAAACAATACGGCTAGCCTATAGATTATTCTGCTCACGCACTCCTCCTTAGCGGGGATTGTTTAGCGTAACACCTCGAAAAACAAAACCGGTCAGGCAAACTGACCGGCGTTGTCGAGCTTACGAATTATTCTCTAGTAAACCCTTAATGAGTGTCCGTAGTCGATTGATGCAGTGGAGATTCGGGCGCGACATTATGCCGTACGTCGGCTCCACGAACCCAAAAGATCACGTCTTCCGCAATGTTTGTGGCATGATCGGCCACGCGCTCCAGATTACGGGCGACGAGCAACGCATCCAAAGCCTGGCGGGTAACTTCTGGCCGGTCGTTCATGGTCTTGACCAAAGTGATAAACGCCTCATCTTTCATGCGATCAACCACGTTGTCCATCTCAAGCACCGCTTGCGCAAGCTCAGCTTTGCCCTCGATGAATGACTCGAGCGAGCGCCGTACCATGGCCGAAACCGCGGCCGCCATGCGCGGAATATCCACGGGCAAATCCACCTGGGGAAGGTCGACCAGATCCATCGCCCGTTCAGCGATGTTCACCGCCTGATCACCGACTCGCTCCAGGTCTGAGTTAATCTTGGTGACCGCCAGGATGAAGCGCAGATCGACGGCGATGGGCTGTTGCAGCGCGAGCAGATCGAATGCCAGTTCGTCGATTTCGCGTTCGGCTACGTTGATCTGGAATTCGCCTTCGAGGACCATGTGGCAGCGGGTCAGGTCGCGGTCAATGTACGCCTGGCAGGCGCGGTCCACGGCCTGCTCGGCCAATCCTCCCATACGAAGCAAACGGGCCCGAAGATCGTCCAATCCTTGCTGAAAGCGGGTGCGCATTATCCAAACCTGCCTGTAATGTAATCCTCCGTACGCTTGTCGGACGGAGTAGTGAAAATCTTTTCGGTCTTGTCGAGTTCAATCAACTTGCCCAACAGAAAAAATCCCGTGAACTCGGCCACACGGGATGCCTGCTGCATATTGTGCGTCACTATTACAATTGTAAACTTTTCTTTGAGCTGAAAGATCAATTCTTCGATCTTGCCCGTTGATATTGGATCGAGGGCCGAACAGGGCTCGTCCATGAGCAGCACCTGTGGCTCAACTGCCAGCGCGCGGGCGATGCAGAGCCGCTGCTGCTGTCCGCCCGACAAGCTGGCGCCGGACTTCTTGCGCAGCGAATCTTTCACCTCGTCCCAAAGCGCCGAGAGTTTCAGCGAGCGCTCTACAATCTCGTTTAGCAGGGCGTGATCGTGGAAGCCATTCAGTTTTAATCCCGCAGCCACGTTGTCATAGATCGTCATCGTCGGAAAAGGATTAGGCTTCTGAAAAACCATGCCGATGCGTCGGCGAATCTGCACCGCCGAGGTGCCGTTGTACACATCGAGTTCGCCGATGCGAACTCTGCCTGTGGCATGAGCGTCCGGAACGGTCTCGTGCATACGATTAAGACAGCGGACGAAGGTGGACTTGCCGCATCCAGACGGTCCAATGATTGCGGTTGCGTGGTTGGCGGGCGCCTCCATGGTGATGTCATATAGGGCCTGAGTCTTGCCAAACCAGGCGTTCAGCTTCTCGACATTGATCCCGACCCCCATGCTTCAATTGGCTCCCTTGAGCATGCCGTGACCGGCCACGATGCGGACTGCGCTAACCGCAAACACGATAAGCACAATGAGAATCAGAGCACCGGCCCACGCCTGGCGATGCCATTCATCGAACGGCGAAATGGCGTAGTTGAAAATCTGCAGCGACAGCGCCGCCGTGGGCTGATTGAGCTTCCAATTCCAGAATTGGTTGCCGAAGGCGGTGAACAGCAGCGGCGCGGTCTCGCCCGCGACACGCGCTATATTCAGCATGATTCCGGTGATGATCCCCGCCTTGGCGGCCGGAATCACCACGGTCCAGATGGCTTTGGATTTGGACGCGCCCAGGGCCATCGCGGCTTCGCGCAACGACAGCGGGACGTTCCGCAGGAATTCCTCGGAACTCCGAATGGCGATAGGAATCATAATCACGCCCAGCGCGACACCGCCCGCGAATGTCGAAAAATGCTTCTGCGGGACAACGATCAGCGCGTACGCGAAAATCCCCATAACGATGGAGGGGACGCCGTTCAACAGGTCCGTGACGTATCGGACTACGGACGAAAAACCCGATCCGCCGAACTCCGCCAGGTACACGCCGCCCAGCAACCCGATGGGAACGCCGAACAGCGCCGCGAGCAACAAAAGTTTCAGGCTGCCCACGATGGCATTGGCCATGCCTCCGCCCGATTCGCCCACCGGCGTCGGCAGCTTGGTGAAGAAATTCCAGCTAATGTCCTTGCCGCCATGGTAGACGAGATACCCCAAAATAAAAAACAAGGCGGAAACCGCCACCAACGCGCAAAGGCCGGTCAAGCTGAGCATGACTAGATTGGTGGTCTTGCGCCATAGCAGCTTGGCGTCGAGGTTCCGCTCAGTCATAGTTAACCAACCCCGCTGCCGCGTTGTGTGGTGACGAGAATCAAAAGGCGCGCCAGGCCGTTCAGCACAAATGTAAGCAGAAACAGCACCAGTCCCAATTCCACCAGGGCGCTCAGGTATAGATTACCGGTAGCCTCGGTGAACTCATTGGCGAGCACCGAAGCGATGGAATAGCCCGGCCCCAACAGCGAGGCGCTGATGCGTGGATTGTTGCCGATGACCATGGTAACGGCCATGGTTTCACCCAAGGCGCGTGCCAGGGCCAAAAAAATCGAACCCATGATGCCTGTGCGCGCGTAAGGCACAACGGTCTTCCAGGTGGACTCCCATTTCGTCGCGCCCAAGCCCAAGGCAGCCTCCCGCTGATCCTGGGGAACCGCGAGCAAGACTTCGCGCGAGACGGAAATGATGAAAGGCACGATCATAATGGCCAACACGAGGCCCGCCGTAAGGAAGCCGATCCCGTAGGCCGGACCCTGAAATAAAGTCAGGAATCCGAGCGTATGCTTTAGAGCTGGTTGCACCTCGCTGCGCATCAAGGGCACGAGAATGAAAACCCCCAGCAACCCGTAAATAACGCTGGGTACGGCGGCAAGCAGGTCGATCAGGAAGGTGAGAGCGTCCGAAAAACGTCTCGGGGCAAGTTCAGCGAGAAAAATGGCCGCGCCCAATCCGAGCGGTACCGCGACGAACAGTCCCACCGCCGAGGTCACGAGGGTTCCGTACACGAAGGGAAGCGCGCCAAACTTGTTGAATACCGGATCCCAATCCTGAGCTACCAGGAAATGCCAGCCGAACTTATGGCGCGCCAGCGCCGAAAGAATCCACAGCTGATAGACAAGCATGGCGGTGATGACGACGGTAAGGAGCGCGAAGACCAGGGTGACCAGGCGGGCAATCTCGTCGCCGCTGCGCAAACGGCGCACAAGCGCGCGCGGGCCCCAGGTGAGGCCCGCCGGTGGAACCGTGGTATGTGCGGTGGCCACGATGGTCTCTAGATAAGGCTACGCTTTACTGAACCAAGGCGATTGCTTTTTGTTCCTTGGCGACAACTTCCTGCGGCAACTTCGCGTAAGCCAGGGGCTCGCAATACTGCTGCCCGGCGCTCATCATCCACGTCAGGAAGCCTTTGATCGCATCGCGCTTCGCCGTGTCTTGAATCTTCGCCGGAATCAGCAGCCAGGTGAAGCTCGATATCGGGTAGGCCGCTTTCCCTGGCGCATTCGTGATCGAAACCCTGAAGTCATCGGGCATTGCGGTGCCAGCCGCAGCGGCCGAAACGCCTTCCAGGGTAGCCTTGATAAAAGCGCCCGAGGAGTTCTTCACCGCTCCGTACGCCATTTTGTTCTGGATGGCATAGATCAACTCCACGTAACCGATGGAGTCCGGCGTCTGCTTCACCAACCCCGCCACGCCCTCGTTTCCCTTGCCACCCAATCCAACCGGCCAGTTTACCGAGGTTCCAGTTCCAATTTTGGACTTCCAATCACTGCTGATCTTAGAAAGGTAATCGGTCCAGATGTATGTCGTGCCACTGCCATCGGATCGGTGGACGACCACGATGTCATCGGACGGCAGCTTTACCCCTGGATTGGCCGTTGCAATGATTGGGTCATTCCATTTGGTAATTTTCCCGAGAAAAACCCCCGCAAGGGCTTCGGGGGTAAACTTCAATTCGACCGAAACACCAGGGATATTATAACTTGGCACATCAGCGCCCAGCACTGTCGGAAAGTGAAGGATCTTAAAACCCGCTTGAGCTAACTGCTCGTCGGTCATTGGCCCATCGGAGGCGCCAAAATCCACCGTCTTATCCAAAAGTTGGCGAATGCCTCCGCCGGAACCGATAGACTGGTAATTGATCTGAATGGCGGGGTGCATCTTGTGGTACTCGTCAAACCATTTAGAATAAATGGGATAGGGGAATGTAGCCCCTGCTGCGTTAATATTCTGCGCCCGGGCCGGGGTGCCGGCTACCGCCACTAGCGCTACAAATATCACTCCGAACAGTTTGCGTATCGTCATGGCTCTCCTCTAATCGGTCTTCGATCAGTCTCCCTAATTCTTTGTTACAGTTTGGTTACAACCGTGTTACAGGGCATTAAATTCGAATAGGAGCGGGACGCCGAATTGGACCTGCACGCGACAGGAGGGTATGCGGGCGCCTTCAATTGCATATCAACCCCTAATGAATTCTGCATTACAGATCGATGGGGAAGAATGGGCCGACGACAGGGGGGCGCCGGCCCTGGGGCATTAACTGAAGACTCCACCCCGCGGGACTGACGCAGGATGGTTTTCGCTGACCACGAGCCTAACCTGCAGGCTGTCACAAGGAGATCAAGCCCCTATGAATTCTCAATGACAGGAGCCGATCTTTCCGCAGCCTCTAGTCCCCGGCCGTGGCGCACATCCAGGCCGCGCACCCAAAAAATAATGTCTTCGGCGATATTTGTGGCGTGGTCCGCCACGCGTTCGAGATAACGGCTGGCCAGCACGAATTGCATGTTGGGCCCAATCTCCGCCGGCCGCTCGGTCATGCTGGCCATCAGGCGTTCGAAGATCTGGTCCCTATACCGATCGACCAGATCGTCGCTCTCGAGCACCTCGCCCGCCAATACCACGCTGCGGAAAATTAGCGCCCCGAGGCTTTTTTTAACCATCGCACCTACCGCTTCGACCATGGGCTCAAGCTCAGGAGGCCGCGCTACCGGTCCCATTTGGGCGAGAGAAACCACTCGTTCGGCTAGATTGACGGCCAAATCTCCGATGCGCTCCAGGTCATTGGTGATTTTCAGCGTAGCGACGACCTGGCGGAT
>PLEA01000579.1 GCA_003136335.1 Acidobacteriaceae bacterium
GAATAATAAGGCACGAAAGCCGTAATCTCTTGGAAAGAGTGGTTGTCGCGCTGGAACTCCTCGTACGCGTCCACACGGTATGTGGTGTCAGAAAGGCCGCCCACCCCGTTGTTCCCCGCGAGCCACGCGAGTTGCTGCGAATCACGAAAGGGAAGCGGGCGCAGCAGAATGGTATTCACCACGCTAAATACGACTATGTTGACGCCGATTCCCAGTGCGAGAATCAATACAGCGACGGAGGCAAAGACGCGATCTCGGCGCAGCGTGCGAAGTGAGTAGCGCAGATCCTGGAGCAGGATGTCAGGATCGAAAAACCCTCGCAGCCAGTCGAATAATTTTTGCAGCCAATCGATCATTGCCTCTCCATCGAGGAAGCGCACACATCCCGTCACTCAAAGTCTCATCCAATAGACGGCCTCCTCAGCAAGTTGTTTACGGATTTTTAGTCAGTCACCTTTACATCTTAAGATTGTTGCGAAACGCACAAGGGCTACATGAAGCCACCGTTGCGAACTGTCCGATCATGGACAGTAGGTTCCTCATCCGGACATTTCTCGCCTCACAAGAGAGGCGNNGAGTTCAAACTACAGAAACGTAAGCGGCAGATCGCTGTGTCGGCTGTGGCCGTGGTGGCTATCGCCGCGGTCACCATCGCGGTATACCGGCTGCGGCCGGCGGCACCCACGGTAGAGCGCGGCACCGTATGGACCGACTCTGTGAAGCGAGGTCCGATGCTGCGCCAGGTTCGCGGGGTAGGCTCTCTCGTTCCCTCCCAGGAAGCGGTTCTGCAGATTCCTGCGGAGACCGAAGCCACGGTGGTGCGGATTCGCATGCTTCCTGGGTCGCTGGTCAAGGCGGACACCGTTTTGCTCGAGATGAGCAATCCGGCGGTCGAACAGGCTGCCGTGGACGCCCAACTTCAATTGAAGGCGGCGGAGGCCGAGTATCAGAGCCAGCGGATGACGCTCGAAAGCAATTTGATGAACCAGAAGGCCGGCGCAGCCACGGTCCAGGCGGATTACACGCAGGCGCAACTGCAGGCGCAAACCGATAAGGCGCTTTTCGATCTCGGCGTGATCTCAGGCCTCGCGTATAAAGCGTCTAAAGGCAAGTCCGACGAACTCACCACCCGCAACGGTCTGGAAGGGCAAAGGCTGACGAGCACGCAACACGCGATCGACTCGCAACTTGCCGAGCAGCAAGCCAAAGTGGAACAGATGCGAGTTCTGGCTCAGTTAAAGAAGAAACAACTGGATGCTCTCAAAGTTCGCGCCGGGATCGATGGGGTGCTGGTCGAGTTGCCCCTGCACGTAGGAGAGCACGTTTCCCCCGGGGCGATGCTGGCTAAGGTGGTGCAACCGAACCATCTGATGGCTGAACTGAAAGTTGCGGAGACCCAGGCTCGCGATGTGCAAATCGGCGAACCGGCCTCGGTCGACACCCATAATGGTGTTATTTCCGGCGAAGTGATGCGAGTTGATCCTGCTGTACAAAACGGAACGGTCACTGTCGACGTCAAACTAACAGGCGAACTGCCCAAGGGCGCCCGGCCAGATCTCAGCGTCGACGGTACCGTTGACCTTGAACGCCTGGACAACATCTTGTACGTGGGACGCCCGGCGTTCGGGCAGGAGAACAGCACCATCACTCTTTTCAAACTCGGCCCCGATGGACACGAAGCGCTGAGAGTTCCGGTGAAAGTCGGACGGGCATCGGTGAATTCGATCCAGATCNNTAGATGGATTGCATGAAGGCGACACAGTCGTGCTTTCCGACATGTCGCGTTGGGACAACACGGACCGCATTCGGCTCCAGGATTGAGAACCAGGACTAACAAGCAGACTTCAGAATCGAGGCACACTATCTATGACAGATGCGAACCAACCCCTGATCCAGATTTCGGATATGACCAAGGTTTTCTACACCGACGAGATTGAAACGCACGCGCTCTCAGGCGTTCACCTTTCGATATCCAAGGGCGAGTATGTCGCCATGTCGGGCCCTTCGGGCTGCGGGAAGTCGACACTGCTTTCCATCATCGGATTGCTCGACACGCCCACCGCCGGAAGCTACCAGCTGAATAGCAAGCCAGTCGACAACCTGAACTTCGCTGAGCGGGCGCGCATCCGCAATCAGGAAATAGGTTTCATCTTTCAAAGTTTTAACCTGATCGGCGATCTTACGGTTTACGAGAACGTGGAATTGCCGTTGACCTACCGGCAAAGAATGCCTTCCGCTGACCGCAAAAAGCGGGTCATGGAAGCACTGGAGCGGGTGGGTATGGCGCATCGCCTGAGGCACTATCCGTCGCAACTCTCAGGCGGTCAGCAGCAGCGCGTGGCGGTCGCTCGCGCGCTGGCGGGGAAACCTTCCATCCTGCTGGCAGACGAACCTACGGGAAATTTGGATTCGCGCAACGGCGAAGCCGTGATGGAGCTTCTGGCAGACCTTCATCGTGAGGGCGCGACGATTTGCATGGTNNACCATCTGCATGGTGACGCACGATCCGCGCTTCGCCAAGCACGCGCAACGCGAAGTGCATCTGTTCGACGGCAAGATAGTCGCAGAAGAGGAACTCCACAAATTGATGCAGGATGTGCAGGCATGAACCGCCTTCATTTCCCGGGGGATGGCTCGCGAACGCGATTTTAGGCTCAGTTTTCTCTCGCCAGAAGCGCTGTGCGGCCTGCATGCCGAGTGAGGGATCACGAAAGTCAACCCGTGGCTGCATTGCTCTACGAATGAAGCCTGGAGAGCTGGATATGGAAACTCTACTTCAGGATCTGCGTTATGGCTTTCGCATGCTGGTGAAGAGCCCCGGCTTCACGGCGGTGGCGATCGTGACCCTGGCTTTGGGCATCGGAGCCAATACTGCTCTGTTCTCCGTGATTAATGGCGTGTTGCTGAGTCCGCTCTCTTTCCCTGAACCAGACCAGCTGGTGACGCTGCACGAGAACAAGCCTAATTTTGAGGGCGGATCTGTTTCCTATCCGAATTTCCGCGACTGGCAGAAGGATAACCACACGTTCTCGGCGCTAGCCTTAGGACGCACTTACGCCTTCAGCCTGACCGGCATCGGCGAGGCTGAACAGGTGGGTGGAGAGTTTATCTCCTCAGATTTCTTCCCAGTGCTGGGTGTGAGACCTGTATTCGGACGCACTTTTGCCGAGGATGAGGAGCGGATCGGCGCTGGCCCCGTCGCGCTCATCAGCGCGGGATTGTGGCAGCGCAAGTTCAATTCCGCGCCCGACATTTTGGGAAAGAGCATCACTCTAGACGGCAGGGACTATACCATCGTGGGAGTAATTCCCGCGAACTTCCACCTGCTGATTCCCGGCTTCCGCGACACGGCCGTGTATGCCCCCATTGGGCAATGGAGCAACCCCGTGCTGCTTCAGCGAGGCGCCGGGCTGGGATTCCACGGCATCGGCCGGCTCAAGCCTGGCGTGACGATTGAGCAGGCGCGAGCCGACATGGAACGAGTCACGCGCAATCTCGCGGAGGCATTCCCGCAAGCTGACAAAGGCATCACCGCCAAGCTGACCCCCCTCAAAGAGCAGATGGTGGGGTCGATTCGTCCTCTCCTGCTCGTTCTTCTGGCCGCGGTCGGTTTTGTGCTCTTGATTGCGTGTGTGAACGTTGCCAATCTGCAGTTGGCGCGCTCGCCCAGCCGAACGCGCGAGTTTGCGGTTCGCGCGGCATTGGGGGCAAGCCAGCGGCGCGTAGTTCGCCAGTTGCTTACGGAGAGCATCCTGCTTGCCCTGGTGGGCGGAGGGCTCGGTTTGCTCCTGGCGGCTTGGGGAACTCGTGCGGCACTCGGAGTCTTGCCCGCGACTTTACCGCGCGCCGAGCAAGTCGGGCTTGATGCACACGTGCTGATCTTCACTGCTGCCATCTCGTTGCTGGCAGGAGTTTTTTTTGGCCTTACGCCGGCGCTCAAAACATCGCGGCCCGATCTGCACGAAACGCTTAAGCAAGGCGGCCGGGGAGCAGGCGGCTCCCACCACCGCGCGCAGGATGTATTCGTGGTCGTCGAGATGGCGCTGGCGCTCGTGCTATTGACCGGCGCGGGACTGACCATCCGCAGCCTGGCAAAGCTGTGGAGCGTTGATCCCGGGTTCAATCCGCACCATGTGCTCACCTTTGGGCTCTCCCTTCCACCCTCGATGATGGCTGCAAAGCCGGATGCGATCCGCGTCGCTTTTCGTGAGTTCGATGACAAGCTCGCCTCCCTCCCAGGCATCCAGTCGGTTTCTCAGACATGGGGAGCGGTCCCCTTGAGCAGCGACGACGAACACCTTTTCTGGCTCGAGGGGCAGCCGAAACCGGCAAACGAAAACGATATGAACTGGGCCATCGACTACATCGTCGAACCGGATTATTTGAAGGCAATGGGCATTCCGCTGCTGCGTGGCCGGTTCTTCACTGCCCAGGACAACGAGCACTCCCCACTCGTCGTTGTGGTCGATGAAGTCTTTGCCCAGAAATATTTCCCCAACCAGAATCCCGTCGGCAAGCGCATCAACTTGAACCTGTTCAATCGACCGGCGGAGATCGTCGGCGTGGTCGGGCACGTCAAGCAGTGGGGCTTGGCCACCGACGATCAGCAGTCGCTCCGCTCTGACCTCTATATCCCCTGCTTTCAGATGCCAAACGATTTTGTTGCCGGGGCGCCGTCTGGGTCAGCTGTGGTTGTGCGGGTTAGCGATGCTTCTGCCGGGATTCTCGATTCCATCCGGCAGGTTAGCGCGCAGATGAGCCACCAGCAGGTCATCTTCGGCGCGCAAACCATGGACTCTCTTATTTCCGATTCCATGGCCTCGCGCCGGTTTTCAATGATCCTGCTCGTGGTTTTCGCGACGCTGGCACTCTTGCTCGCAAGCGTGGGAATTTATGGCGTTATTTCTTACGTCGTCAGCCAACGCGCGCGTGAAATGGGCATCCGCATGGCTCTGGGAGCGCAGCCGCGCGACATTCTGCGACTGATCCTGGGCCGTGGAGGAAAGCTTGCCGGGTTTGGGGTTGCGTTCGGACTGGCTGCCGCGCTCGGCCTCACCCGGCTCATGGCCAGTCTGCTCTACGGAGTCCGTGCCACCGATCCGCTTACCTTTGCCGGCGTTGCTTTGCTGCTGACGCTGGTTGCACTGGTCGCTGCCTATGTGCCGGCACGGCGTGCAGCCAAGGTCGATCCCATGGTGGCTCTGAGATTCGAATAGGAGGACGCCAACGATGAACGGCTTGATCCAGGATCTTCGCTATGCACTGCGCCAACTGCGCAAGAGCCCAGGGTTCACTGCGGTTGCGCTGATTACGCTGGCGCTCGGCATCGGTGCAAACACCGCCATCTTCTCGGTGGTGAACGCGGTTCTATTGCGACCTCTGCCGTATCTTCATCCCAATCGCCTGGTGTTCTTGGCCGAGTCCTCGAAGCAGGTTCCAGACGTGAGCATCTCGATGGCCGACTTCGACGACTGGCGCGCGATGAATTCCGTCTTTGAGAGCACGGTCGCCTACCAGTCGGAGAACGTCACCCTCACCGGACAGGGCCAGGCGGAGGAGCTTCGGATGCGCCGCGTAACCGCGGGACTCTTTCCAACTCTTGGGGTCAGGCCGATCTTGGGCCGGCCTCTAGGGCCGGAAGATGACAAAGTAGGAGCGCCGCCGGTGGTGATGCTCAGCGATGCCCTGTGGGCAAACAAATTCGCCCGCGATCCGAATGTCATCGGCAAGCCGCTCACACTCGATGGCGAAGCCTTCACCGTCATCGGAGTGCTCCCCAACAGCCAGTTTCACGAAAACTGGAAGCATTTTGACATCTTTACTTCGCTGTGGCGCCTGGAAAACCAGTTTGGTGGCCCCACCCGCCGCGACAACCATCCGGGGATTTACGCCTACGCGCTACTGAAACCCGGCGTCACCGTCGAACAGGCCCGCGCCCAGTTAGATTCAATTGCCGGGCGGCTCGCCAACCAGTATCCCAAATCAAATCTGGGGATCACTATATCGGTGGAACCGTTGCTCGGCGCAATTGTTCAGGACGTGCGCGGGTTGCTGCTGATCCTATTGGGCGCGGTGGGATTTGTGCTGCTCATTTGCTGCGCCAATGTGGCCAACCTGCTGATGGCGCGCGCGACCGAGCGTCAGAGGGAAGTGGCGATTCGAAAAGCTCTGGGCGCGGGGCGATGGCGTCTGGCTCGCCAGCTCTTGACGGAGAGCATTCTGCTGGCGTTTCTTGGCGGTGTTTTCGGTCTTTGCATTGCCTGGTGGGCAACGCGAGGGCTGGCGAATGCGGCATCAGGAGCTGTTCCGAGAATCGGAGATGTCAGTGTGGACGGTTGGGTTCTTTCCTTCACCCTTGGGCTTTCTCTTCTTACTGGAGTCATCTTTGGGGTGTTTCCAGTTCTTCACAGCTCCCATGCCGATGTTAGCGACGCTCTGAAAGAAAACAGCGCCGGCAGCGGTACTGGCAAAGTTCGCGAGCGACTGCGCGAAGTGCTGGTCGTAGGTGAGTTAGCCATCTCACTCGTGCTTCTCGTCGGCGCCGGACTGACTCTCGAAAGCCTGTTCCACGTCCTGCGAGCCGACCCTGGATTCAAGCCCGATGGGGTGTTGACGGCCCGCGTTTCTTTGCCCGAACTGAAATACAAGACTGACGATCAGCGCCGGCAACTCGTGGCTCGGCTTACGGAGAAGCTGGCGAGCATTCCTGGCGTGCAAGCCGCCGGATTCAAGGACCCGCTCCTCGGCGGTTGGCAAAACTCATTTGCGATCGGAGGGCGTCCGTTGCCCGACCCTGAGCATTTTCCTTCAGCGGAAATGTCCCGTGTCAGCCCCGGGGCTTTGGAGGCAATGAATTCGGAATTGCTTCGCGGCCGCTTCTTTACTCAGGGCGACAATGAGAACACCCCGAAGGTCTGCATCATCGACGATCGGCTGGCCGGACAATACTGGCCCGGCGAGGACCCCATCGGCAAGCCAGTCCTGATGGACGAACCCAAGCCGGGCGAACAGCCTCCGGTTACCACCGTGGTTGGCGTCATTCACGAAATCAAGAACTACGGCGTGGACCAGCCGGTCTTGCCCGAAATTTTTGTTCCGTTTGCGCAGAGGCCGAGCAGTGGGGGCAATCTCGTGATTCGTTCCACCGCGGATGTGAGTGGCACTACCGCCGTCATGCGCGCGGCCACTCAATCACTCGATCCAGATTTGCCAGTTTACGATGTGCGGACCCTGGAAAGCTTTGTCGCAGAAAATGTCGCTCCGCGGCGTCTCTCCGTTCTCCTTCTGAGTCTTTTCGCCGGACTCGCATTGGCGCTCGCCACCGTGGGTATCTATGGGGTGATGTCTTATAGCGTCACGCAGCGCCATCGTGAAATCGGTATCCGCATGGCCCTGGGTGCACAGACCGGCGACGTACTCACCCTGGTAGTGAGGCAAGGAACGTGGCTCACGGTAGTCGGTGTTGGTATTGGGCTAATCGGCGCGCTGGCAGCCACCAGGCTAATCGCACGCCTGTTATTCGGCATTCGACCAAGTGACCCGGTCACCTTCATCACGGTCGCGCTGCTGCTGAGCCTGATAGCTCTGGTTGCAAGTTACATCCCTGCGCGCCGCGCCGCGCGGATTGATCCCATGGTGGCTCTGCGCTACGAGTGAAAGGAGGCGAACCATGACAGGACTGTTGCAAGATCTTCGCTACGCACTGCGCCAACTGCGCAGGAGCCCCGGCTTTACCGCGGTTGCGGTGATTACCCTAGCGTTAGGAATTGGCGCCAACACCTCAATTTTCAGCGTAGTGAATGGAGTTCTGCTGCGTCCGCTAACGTTCAAAGATCCCGACCGCCTGGTTCGGGTTTGGCATGTTCCCCCGCCGAAGAGTTTTCCCGGAATGACGACCTTCTCGGTCTCCGCGGCAAACTATTTGGATTGGGAGCGCCAGAATCACGTTTTCGAACGGATGGCGATCTACACCTACCGCGGGTTCACTCTGACTGGCGGTGACAAGCCGGAGCAGGTCGATGGGTGCGCTGCGACGTCCGGTTTCTTCTCGACCTTGGGAGTTCAGCCCGTGCTGGGCCGTGGGTTTCTCCCGGAGGAGGATCAACCTGGCCACTCCAATGTTGTGGTGCTCAGCCATCGCCTCTGGCAAGAGCATTTCGGATCGAATCCTGCCATCGTCGGCCAGAACATCAACATGGATGGCCAGAGCTATCTCGTGGCCGGCGTTATGCCGGCGAGCTTTCAGTTTCCGGACTTTGCACAGATGTGGACACCCATGGCTTGGACGGACAAGGAGCGAGCCGTCCGCGGAGAGCATCACTCCGTGGTCGTCGCTCGCCTCAGGCCAAACGTTGATTGGAAGCAAGCTCAAGCGGAGATGAACACGATCTCCAGCCGGCTGGAGCAGCAGTATCCTGAGGACAACAAAGGATGGGGCGCCGTGGTCGTGCCCTTGCATGACGATCTAGTCAGTGATGTGCGGCCGGCATTGCTGGTTTTGTTGGGAGCTGTAGCTTTCGTTCTTCTCATCGCCAGCGTCAATGTGGCCAACCTTGCATTGGCGAGGACTTTCAGCCGCCAGAAGGAAATTGCGATTCGAACTGCGCTAGGGGCCAGTTCAACCCGCGTGCTCCGGCAAATTCTTACTGAGTCCGTAATCCTCGCCTTCGCGGGCGGGACCTTGGGGCTGACTTGGGCTTCCGCCGGGATCCGTCTGATCATGGCCTTTCTGGCAGACAAGCTTCCCCACTCGATTGATGTCGGGCTGGATGGCAAGGTTCTCGGCTTCACAGCCGTCATTTCCATAGCCACGAGGATTTTGGCGGGAGTTCTTCCGGCGCTGCGCTTGACGCGGGGCGACGTGAATCAGTCGCTGAAACAAGGACTGGGGCGCACCGATGCGGATTCCAGCGGGAATCGCACTCGCAGCATTCTGGTCGTTTCGGAGGTCGCCCTTTCGCTCATCTTGCTAGTGGGCGCAGGCCTCATGATTCGTAGTTTTCAGAGTCTGCACGGCGTAAATCCAGGATTTGAGTCGCACCATGTCTTGACCATGAGCGCAATGGTATCTCGGGCGAAATTTTCGGGGCCGGCCCAGCAGGTCAACTTCTTCGAGCAAGTACTGCAGCGGGTGCGAGCGTTACCCGGCGTCGAATCCGCGGGAGTGGTTGACGACATTCCTCTGGACAATGGAGGTTCGCATCAGCCCATCGCGATCGAAGGCCGCCCTAGGGTGCCGATGTCGGAGCAACCTGAGGTGGATGTTCGTCTCATCAGCCCAGGTTACATGAGCGCACTGCACATTCCGAACCTGCGTGGCCGCGACCTCAGCGATACCGATATCGCGGGAAGGTCGGCAGTGATCCTGATCAGCGAATCGATGGCTCGGCAGTTCTGGCCGGGCGAAGACGCTCTCGGCAAGCGGCTCACCTTGACCTTCTCTCCCGATGCAGTCCGCGAAGTGGTTGGAATTGTGGGCGACGTAAAGCTCGACGGTCTCGATCAAACCCGTCCGAGTGCAACTCTCTATTTCCCGCTGGATCAGCTTTCCGTGCCTTCGACGGGAGGATGGAATTCATTTCCGATGACGCTAGTGGTTCGTTCGACTGGTTCCTCAGGCATGGCCTCCGCCGTGTCGAATGCCGTTCACGAGATCGATCGCGCGATGCCACTACGCGACATCATGACCATGGATGACTTAGTTTCGAATTCTTTATCCCAGCAGCGGTTCAACATGCTGCTGCTGGGGGCGTTCGCCGCACTCGCCTTGTTGTTGGCCGCCGTGGGCATCTACAGCGTGCTGTCTTACAGCGTGAAACGGAGCGTGCGAGAGATCGGAATCCGCCTGGCTCTGGGCGCCAGGCTTGGCGATGTGCTGCGCATGGTTGTGTTCGAGGGCATGAAGCCAACCTTGCTGGGGGTTGCGATAGGCGTAGCTGGGGCACTCGCTTTGGGACGCGTTTTGTCCGGCCTCATCTACGGCGTGAAGCCAACCGATCCCATTACTTTTGTAGCAGTGACATTTCTGCTGGCTGGGATCGCATTGATCGCCAGCATTATTCCAGCCTATCGGGCGACAAAGGTCGATCCCATGGTGGCGTTGCGTTACGAATAGAAGGAGACGAATCATGACAGGGCTGCTGCAAGATCTTCGCTATGCTCTGCGCCAACTCAGCAAGAGCCCTGGCTTTACTGCAGTTGCCGTAGTCACGCTAGCGCTGGGGATCGGCGCGAACACGGCCGTGTTCAGCGTGATCGACGCGGTAATGCTGCGTCCGTTGCCTTACTACCAGCCAGACCGTTTGATCGAAGCCCACTCCGTAAATACGCGCAATCCGGGGCCGAACGCCGTCTGTTATCCAGATTTCTTTGACTGGCGATCACAAAATCACACCCTCGAACACATGGTTTCGTATCACGATAGTTTGTTTACCTTGACTGGCCTGGAACGACCGGTCCAAGTGGATGCCGAGGTCGTGTCCTGGGATCTGCTGCCCACGCTCGGCATTCGTCCTGAACTGGGGCGAGGTTTCGCCCTAGACGAAGAGAAGGCAGGGACGCGGGTAATCTTGATCAGCCACGCGCTGTGGACGTCGCAATTCGGCGCGGATGCGGCGATCGTCGGCCGTGCCGTTCGCCTGAGCGGAGATCTCTACACGGTGGTCGGCGTCATGCCGCCATCTTTCCGCTTCCCGGTCAATGAACCTCGGAACAGTATTTGGACTACGCTTGCCGTGGACGATGATCCGTCTGACCCTAAGCCGAATACCAGCAACCGGGGCTCCCACTTTCTGAACGTGTTTGGACGGTTAAAATCGGACGTTACGGTGACGCAAGCGGACCAGGAACTGCGGACCATTGCGGCGAATCTGGCGAAACAGTATCCCAACACAAACACACGCCATGATTCGGCTCGCGTAGAAACGGAAATCGCGGCGTTGATCGGCAACACGCGAACCGCGCTTCTGGTCGTGCTGGGCGCCGTTGCTGTAGTGCTGTTGATCGCGTGCGGTAACATCGCAAACCTCCTGCTGGCGCGCACGCGCGAACGGCAGCGTGAGATCGCGGTGCGATCGGCCTTGGGGGCGGGGAGGAAGCGGATCGTACGCCAGTTGCTGGCGGAAAGCCTCGTCCTCAGTGCTGTCGGTGGACTGGTTGGTTGCGGTGTGGCCTTTATCTGTACCCCGGCCATACTTTCGCTCGTCGGCAACAGCGTGCCGCGCGCGGCTGACGCCGGCGTCGATCCCAGTGTGCTCTCGTTTGCGGTTTTCGTGTCCTTGGCCGCAGGATTGATCTTCGGGATCGTCCCGGCCATGGCCGCGTCAAAAACCGATCTCGTCTCTACTTTGAAAGAAGGCGGCAGAAGCGAAATCATAGGCCGCGACTGGCTGCGGGCATCGCTGATTGTGGGACAAGTGGCTTTGGGCGTTGTGCTCACGGCTGGAGCTGGTTTGCTCATCACCAGCTTTGCGCACCTTGTCCATACCAACGAAGGATTTAATCCTGACCACCTCACGACCCTGTTTTTTGAAACACCGGATGCGCACTACAAAGACACCCGCGCGCAGTTCTACCGCGAATATTTCGACAAAGTCCGCAGCCTGCCGGGCGTGCAGTCGGCCGGCGGCGCCATGATTCTGCCCATGACGAGCGACCGCGCCGTGATCAGCTTCGAAGATCCTGAGCACCCCGTTCCCGAATCGCAGCAACCCAGTGCGGACCTCA
>PLEA01000617.1 GCA_003136335.1 Acidobacteriaceae bacterium
CGCTCGAGCGCTTCTGGTCCGGCCTATTCGATCCCATCGGCGTCATCCTGATCGACGACGTCACCCGCTACTGGACAGTCATCGAAAAGAACACGCAGCTCATTACGTGGTCGCCCGCTCTCGTCGGTGGTGTCTTTTTCTACAACCGTCTCCTCTGGCTCAGCGTCGGCGTCCTGTCGCTGGTCTCGGTCTGGGCTCTCTTTCCAATGTCCGTGGAGGCCCTCACCGCTCGCTCCCAGGGCCGTCGCGCCGCCAAAGCGAAGGAACAGGAACTCACGGAAGCCCTGCCCGTCCGCTCCCTAGTTGCCGCCCGCCTCCCTGTCGTTCATCAGGCCTTCGCTTCGACCACCACCTTTGCCCAATACCTGTCGCTCTCCCGCCTCCGTCTGCGCAATATTCTCCGCGACGTTCCGTTCTGGGCGATTGTCGCCCTCCTCGTCGCCTTCGGCATCAACAACGGCCAATTCGCCGGCCGAGTCGATGGACAAGACGTTTGGCCGGTTACTTACCTCATGGTCCAGGCTGTCGAGGGCAGCGCCATCCTCTTTCTCTTCATTGTCGCGGGCCTCTACGCCGCGGAGCTTCTCTGGCGCGAGCGCGACGCCCACTTCGACGGCATCCATGACGCATTGCCCATGCGCGAGTCCACCGATTGGTTCTCCCGCCTCACCGCCATCGTCGTCGTTGAGCTCATCCTGCTCGCCGTCGCCATGCTGGTTGGCATCCTGATGCAGACCATCGCGGGTTACCACCATTACGAGTTCCTCCAGTACTTCAAGGAGCTCTATATCGTCACCTTCCCCCAGGTTCTCACCTTCGTCCTTCTCGCACTCTTCGTCCAGACGGTCGTCTCGAACAAGTTTATGGGCTACGGCATCCTGCTGGGCGTGTTCATTCTCATGCCCATCCTCTACAACTTTGGCTGGGAGAACACTCTCTATCTCGTCGGCCAGACTCCCTCCTACACCTACTCTGACATGAACGGTTACGGTCACTTCGTTCCCGCTCTGTTCTGGTCGATCATCTACTGGCTCGCGATCGCCGCCGTGTTGGGAGTCCTCTCCATTGCCTTAGCCCGTCGCGGAGCGGAGGACTCCCTGCGCGGCCGCGCCCGCCTTGCCCTTCGGCTCGCTCCGCGGCTCGCACCGCTTGCGCTGCTCTTCGCCATCGTCGCCGCCGGCTCCGGCTCCTGGTACTTCTACAATGGCCACGTCCTCAACGAGTATCTCGACTCCAAGGCGCGACGCGGCATCCAGGCCGACTACGAACGCAAGTTCAAACAGTATGAAAACCTCCTCCAGCCCAAGGTCACTGCCGTCGATGCCGTCATCAACATCTATCCCGACCGCCGCTCCTTCGACGGAAACGTCCGCATGACTCTGCAAAACAAGACCAACCAGCCGATCTCCCAAATACATCTCACCGATCAGAAGTATTCGGTCACCAATGTCCAATTCGACCGCCCGTTCCACCTGGTCAGCTCCGCGCCGCGCAACATGTACGCCATCTATGCCCTCGAACAACCCCTGGCGCCCGGCGAAACCCTCACCCTCACCTGCAATGTCGGCCACCAGACCCGCGGCTTCCGCGACGGCAACGAGCTCCCGGAGTTGGCCTACAACGGCACCTTCTTCGACTCCGACTATCTCCCCTATGTGGGCTATAACATCAACGTCGAGCTGGATGACCCGCGCCGCCGCCGCGAGGAGCACCTTCCACTTCTCGAAGAGATGGCTCACCGCGGTGACCCGGTGCACTCCGTAAACAACGTTTTCTTCCGAGGGGAGTCCGACTGGATCACGTACCACACTGTCGTCAGCACCTCGCCGGACCAGATCGCCGTCGCTCCCGGATATCTCCAGCGCGAATGGCAGGCCAATGGCCGCCGCTTCTTCGAATACAGCATGGGGTCCACCCACATCCTTGACTTCTTCTCCTACATCTCAGCCAACTACCAGACCCGGAAGGAGACCTACCACGGGCCCAACGGCGACGTCGCCCTCGAGGTCGACTACGACCCCGCGCACACCTACGACATCGATGACATGCTAGCCAGCTCTCGCGCGGGCCTCGACTACTATCAGCGCATCTACAGCCCCTATCAGTTCAGCCAGTACCGCATCTTCGAATTTCCCCGCTACCGAACCTTCGCCCAGTCCTTCCCCAACACTATTCCGTACTCCGAAGCCATCGGCTTCATCGGCCGCATCAAAAAACCCACCGACATCGATTTCACCTACTTCGTCACCGCTCACGAACTCGGTCACCAGTGGTGGGCCCACCAGCTCATCGGTGCCGACGCCGAAGGTTCCAACATGATGTCGGAAAGTCTCGCCGAGTACTCCGCCCTGCAGGTGATGGCGCACAAGTACGGCCGCGATCTCATGCATCGCTACCTGCGCCACGAGCTCGACCGTTACCTGCGCGGCCGCGCCGGTGAGATCCGCCACGAGCCGCCCCTCGCTCTCGTCCAGCGCGAGCCCTACGTCTGGTACCAGAAGGGCGGCCAGGTGCTCTACACCCTTGCCGACTACATCGGCGAAGACAAGCTCAATCTCGCGCTTCACAACTTCCTCATGGAGTACCGCTACGCCAACGCCAACAACCAGGTCGACGCCCACGACAATCCCGGCTTGAATGCCTTCGACAACACCTACCCAGATACCCGCATGCTGGTGGACGCCATCCGCGCCCAAACTCCGCCCGAACTTCAGTACCTGGTGGACGACGGCTTCAACCGCATCGTTCTCTACGACAACAAGGCCATCTCCGCTACCTCGCAGAAGACTCCGGACGGCAAGTACAAAGTCACCCTCGAAGTCCAGGCTCGCAAGGTGCAAGCCGATGGCAACGGCGCGGAAACTCCCGTGCCCCTCGCCGACTATATCGAGATTGGTGTTTTCAGTGGCAAGAAAGATGAAGAGAAGCCGCTCTATCTCAAGAAGGAAAAAATCACTGACGAACACAACACCTTCTTGATCGTCGTCGACCAGCAGCCCACGCTGGCGGGTATTGATCCCTACAATAAGCTCATTGACCGGAATGCCGATGACAACATGATCGACGTTACCAACCAATGAAGAATCGACTCACCTGCCCTGCCCGCGATGGCTGCGGTAACGGCGTTCTATGGTCTCGTCCGGCGATAATCCTTGTTCGGAAGCACGTTTTCGACACCGAAGCTCTCTTTGTTCGGCTCGCGTATTGACCAATGCTCCGACCATCCGAGGGCGCTCCCAGTTGCCTTTGGCGGGGCTAGCTAAGACTCGAATCTCTTCGCCGTTGACATACACGTTTGCCACTTTTTGCAATAACTCGTCGTGCGACCCGCGCAGGATCGCATTCTCGATCACCACTTTCGCTGCCATGGGACGTAATTCTATAGCTAGAATAAATGGATGGCGGCATTTCATATCTTCGGAGACGAGAGCGGGAAACTGAGCGGCAATGCCGACTACACATCTTTTTGAGGCTATGTCGCCCACATCTCTGAATCGCAGAGATTCGCGCTGGAGTGGGACAACTGTCGGCTGAGAGGGCAAGTCCCGCCGATACACATGACGCGTGTGATGTTCCCCGACAACAAGGACGACGACTGGAAGAAAGTGAAGCAGGAATGGGGAACAGCGTGGGAGAAAAAGCGCGACATCATGCTGCGCGAGTTGTCCGAGATCGCACGGAACGCGAGCATTGTATGCGTGGGCGCGATTGTCGATGCCAAGCACTTCCGCGTCCTAGCTGAGCGGGACCCGCTGTTCAAGAAAGCGCACCGAGACCCGATATACATGTCATTTCACACTTTTGTGATGCGCGGCATCGACAAGATCGAGACTGTGGACAAGCGCTCCACTATCGGCATTGTCGTTGATGACGACCCCGAGTTTTCGATGAAGTGCTATGAGCAATTGGAGAGCCTCAGACAAACCTTTCCCAGAGTAAGGGATCGGATTCACGCGATTTCCTTTGTGAACGACGAGTCCTATCCAATGGTACAGCTTGCGGATATGATCGCCTACGAATCCCGTCGCGTGATGGTGGAACGGATTACGAACCCGGACGCGACATCCGACCTCTACGACAATCTGACGCTCCTGAGGACACACCAGCCGCATTTCTACACGCCAGCAGTTCTCGATGAGTTGCAGGCGACCAATCCGCTCAAGCAGAACGAAGAAGGACAGCAAGCTTCCTCACTGCAGGAACCACGGCTTGCCGCTAGGTAGGCGCTGCCAGATGCGCTGGGTTCTACATTCTCCAGCCGGATTCGCTGCTGACGTTCCCGATGCGAGCAAGAGAGTCTGCTTCCTCTCGCGGCAGAGGTTCCTGCCCGGCGATCTTCAGGAAGTGCTTGGCGAGGAGTTCCAGCGCCTTTCTCCAGTTACTTTGATGCTTTCCGAAAGTCGGACCACGTGGCAGGATAGGGAGGGCATCGACGCCATCACGCATGCGGATAGAAGTTTTCCTGCCAGCGTGAACTAGCGTGAAAACACGTGATGCAAGTCTGCAAATAAAAAAAGGCG
>PLEA01000651.1 GCA_003136335.1 Acidobacteriaceae bacterium
TCGGCGTGACGAAAAATCTGCCAAGGTCCCCAAGGATCTTCCTGATCCCAAAATCCCGCAACGTTCAGGTTGGGTACCGTCGAGGCGTGAAGTTGGCTGACCCACGCTTCTTTCTTCCAGAAATCGTCGTAGTCGGGATGTTCGACGCTGGAGTTCCAGTAGGGGATAGAGCCGTGAAGATATTTCGCGTTGATATTCGAAAGCGGACCCAGGTCGAGATACCACTGGTAGGTGTCGTACGTTTCGAAATCGAAATGTGTGTTCTTGTTTTTGTCGGCCTGCTCCATGACCGCATACTCGAAGTCATAACTCTCGCGCAGCGCGCCGAAGCGGTGATCGTCGTCGTTCATCCACTGATCCACAGGCGACGCTTGCTCGCTGATGGCCATGAGCGCCGGATGCGGATGTAGCAGCGTGAGCGCAGTTGTCAATCCATCGTAGGAGACGCCGAACATTCCGACCTTGCCATTGTTGTTGGGAATGTTTTTCAGCAGCCACTCGATCGAATCGTAGGCATCGGTGGTCTCGTTGGTGGCTTTGGGATCATTCAAATCGACCCAGGAAGAAAGGTTGAACACACCCTCGGACTTGAACCGGCCGCGCAGATTCTGGAAGATGAAGATGTATCCGTCTTGCGCGAGTTCCTTGAGGGAGGTAGGTATCTGCTCGGGCGGTTTCTCGGGGACGCCGTAAGGCGTACGGCGAAACAGAATGGGCAGCGGACTTTGCTGGTCGACGGGAGTGAGGATTGCGGTCTGCAGATGAACTCCGTCGCGCACCGGAATCATGACTTCCTGGAGTTTGAACAGGGGCTTCGCTGCAGGTTGCGGAGAAGACTGTTGTGCGGCGGCAGAGATAGCGATCAGCAAGGGCAGAATTAGAATGTACGAGCGCACCCGGTTTCCTCCGTGCAGCTTGCTTGAGATGAGCTGAGAGGCGAAGTATATCAATCTGCGAATGACTCAGAACAGACGTCCCGCCGAGAAATTTACTCGGCTCTGGCCGGTGGGACTGACGCTGCCCGCCAACACAATCGGGCCGACGATTGTGTCCGCGATCACTCCGAGGTTAAACGTGCCGCGCACGGCAATTGGTCCGGGATCGCTGGTTGCCGTGCCGAAGGCGGCGCCGGCTTCATACCATCCACCCCAATAGATTTTTCCTCCCACTAGCTCCGGCAGGCGGTAAAGTTCGCGGTGGAATCCGAACGACGAGTAGGCGTAGTGGTTTCCCACAAACTGAAAAGGGAGGTACGCGCCTAATCGAAACGGTCCGCCGAGCGAAAAGACCTGAAACGGTCCGGCAGAGCCGCGGAAGGTAGTACCACCGGAAATACCGAAGAAGAGCGAAGTTTTCGGCCCGACCGGAACGAAACTGGAAGTCTGCACATCGAGTTGCCCAATGGGATGGGCCAGCCCCGGGCTTTGCAACACGCGCGATGCGGTGACGACGAAACGCGTTCCGGCGCGCGGGACTGCAGGACTATCTTGCTCGTCCCAGACGTAACGCGCGCGGAATTCGCCAGCGCTGCCGCTGACGATGGGCAGCCCACTACTTCCGATCAGCGGACTTAGCCTTCCATCGAAGATCTCATACCCGATACGGAATTCGCTGCGCCGTCCGGAGTCGTATCCAATGTCCAAGCCGCCCCCAGCGCGCTCATCGCCGAAAACGGCAACGCGAGTCAAACCTGTGAATGAGTTGCGCGCATACTTGGACGCAAAAGCGTAGGGCGCAACAAAAAATCGCGACTGCCACAAAGGCTGATAGAACTCGCTGGCCGCCAGATTACTGGAACCGAAAAGAAGATCGTTGCGCCACTCGCCGCCGCGGTGCGCGATATCCATGAAAGTGACTCGCGCGCCCGCGGAAAAATCGAAGGCCGCCACGCCGGAACCGTCTACATTGACGGCCAAGTCCACGAACGGCGGCCCGTAGGATTTACCGTGCGTAGTGACGCGCAGAGCGGGAACTCCATTCTGCGTGAAACCCTCGTAGCCCAGCCAATCGAACTGGCCTTCGCCGGCAATGCGGGTCAGTTGGGTATCCAGCCGGGAAAGATCGAGCGGGCCCGGCAGCGCCTTGCTGAGCCGGTGCTGAAGCCTGCTATCCGTGTCGGAATCGGCGCCGGTGACTTCGATGGTCTCTAGTTTGTCCGGCTGACGGCGTCTGCGCGCCGCGCGGGCCGCCAGATACGCCTCCCACTCCGCGGGGTCTTGAATGGCGTACGGCAGAAGAGCGACAGACTGAGCGGCTGCGCTTTGGCGCCCGAGTGCGGTCAGTTCTTTGACGCGCGCATAATCTGTTTCCGAGAAACCACTTATTCCTATGCTTACCGTGGCCTTCGCCAGCGCCAGAGATCGATACTCGTTCTGCGTGATCATGACGTCGACGGCACGAGAAAGAACTCCCGTAAGAGTCTCCAGTTCTTTGCGGTCGCCAGGTGGAAGCCGCAGCTCGACCGCGATCACAGCGTCTGCATCCATTGCGAGCACGGTTTCAACCGGAATGTTTTGCACCATGCCGCCGTCGGCGAGCACGCGGCCGTTGATCTCCACCGGAGTGAATACGCCAGGGATAGCCATAGAAGCGCGTACAGCTTGAGCTAACGAGCCGTCATGCAGCACGACGCCTTCCCCGCTCAGCATGTCCGTGGCTACGCAACGGAAAGGAATAGGCAGGTCGTCAAAGCTGGCGATGCCGGATTCCGGAAAGGCGATACGATCCAGCAACAAGCCCACGCCTTGGCCGGAGTTGTAACCGTTGGGTCCGTTCAGACCATGTTTCAAGCCGAGTGGAGCATCGATCAGAAAGTCGCGTCGATCTTGTTTGCGGCGGTAGGAGAGCTGGGTATAGACCGGCTCAGGAAGAAAGGCTTCATCCCAGTTAATTTTTTCGGCAAACTTCTGAATCTCAGTGGGCGACATGCCGGTGGCATACATCGCCCCGATGATACTGCCCATGCTGGTGCCGGCAATCCGGTCTACGGGGATGTGGTTTTCTTCCATCCACTGGATGACGCCGATCTCGGCCAGGCCAAGCGCACCGCCGCCGCTAAGGGCTAGGCCGATTCGCGGACGTTGGGCAGGAATCGCGGGCTGGGCCTTGGGGGATATATCTTGCGCGTGCGACAAAAGTGGCAGAGTCATGCCGCACAAAAGAAAACAAATAAGTGCAATCGGTACGAACGTGGGCC
Organism: Acidobacteriaceae bacterium; assembly: GCA_003136335.1. Next base: position 3,197 of record PLEA01000651.1, read on the forward strand.
GAACCGTTGATTCCATCATGTGCTCCTGAGGAACGGAAGCAAAACGTTGTCTAAGGGCGGATTTCAAGATGAGTAAAAAAGGTTAGCAGGTTTGAGTGAAGGCAGTCAGCAATAGCGGATAGAGGAGATTCAGTTCGATTTGGAAGCTGACACGGGCTGCGCTCCACGCGCCTGTTCCACGACATTGCGGACAGCTTCGATGACCACGTCGGGCCGGTCAATTTGAATATAGTGCGCGCTGTTCTTGGCGATCACATGCGTTCCTCGCGTTGAAAGATGCGACAATTCCTCTTGCATTTTCTCCCAGGCATCGTTGGTGGGCTTGGCGACGTCCGGGGGAAGCTCTGACGAGGGCTTATCAGGATCGTGCGAGAGCACGGCTATCGGCATGTCGCCAAGTGAACTCGTGGCAGCCGTCTGTGCGGCGCTTTCAGGAAAAGCTTTGAGTTCTGCCACGCCTTCGCGCGCCGTGTGCCAGTTACACTCGGCAGCGCGCTGTGTCGGTTCATCGTCGCACAAAACCATCAGTCGCGGAATGCCGAATGGCGTCGTATAAGCGAGGAACTCAGCCTCGCGCAGCCAAGTTCCTTCCATATTCTTTAGCTCTGGAGGGAAACGATTCTCCTGATCGGGATGGGAGGCATCGACCAGCACCATGCCTGCGACTTCGTTGCGGTACAGGCTGGCATAGAGTCGCACGGTGTATCCGCCCATCGAATGGCCAACCAGAACATAAGGCGGCGCAATGGCAGCGGCCCGCAGCAACGCGTGCAATTCTTCGGCGATCACTTTGCTGGTGCGGGGCCGCGAACTGGAGTCGCTGTAGCCGATTCCAGCACGGTCGTAGGAGCACACACGCGTGAATTGCGCGATCTGCGGCTGCACCTTGTGCCATGAAATGTACGTATCTCCCAAGCCCGACTCGAGAATGACCGCAGGACTTCCCTCCCCCGCACAGTCGATGTGCATTTTGTATCCGCCCGCGTCGAAGAGTTTGCCAGCCATGGGATTGAAGCGGCGATCGCGGGCCTCAGAGATACTCTCGTAGATCGCTCCGCCAGCGCTGAGGATCAGCACGAACGCGAGCAAGCCGAGGATCAAGCGGCGGGGCCAGTGGTGAGACGGTGCGGAGGGAGACGCTACACTGTGCATGAAAGAACAGGGTTCCACGGCGCGAGCGCCGCGCAATACTCGCAGGCATTTTACATGACTGGCGGAACGGAAATCCCCATGACCGCCAAGGTGCGAATTAATTCGCGGCGTACGACGGCGACCGTGGCCAGAAGGAATTGCTTCCGCTTCTCCTCCGGTTCGCTGAGGATGGGATGGCGGTGGTAGAAGGTGTTGAAAAGCTGCGCGAGCTGGAAAACATGTTTGGCCAGGTATGCTGGCTCCGTGGTGGCAATGCACTTGTCGATCACGTAAGACGTCTTGGAACACGCGAGCCACAGCTCCCAGAATTCGTTGCCCGCCTCGCCGGTTAGATAAATCGCCAGATCGGCGGCCGAGATGCTGCCGCCACAAAAAATCTCCGGATCGACCGCAGCTTTACGGAAAATGCTGGTGGCACGCACGACCGCATACTGCGCGTAGGGTCCGGTCTCGCCTTCGAAGCTGAGCGCTTCTTTGAAATCAAAAGCGATTACCGACTGCTTGGTAAATTTCAGCATGAAGTAACGCAGAGCGCCGATGGCAATCTGCGTGGCAATCTCCTGACGCTCCAGGTCACTCAGTTGCGGATGGCGTGAGTCGACTTCTTTCTTCGCCGAAGCGATTAGCTGATCGAGGAGATCGTCGGCCTTGACGCCGAAACCCTTGCGTCCGCTAACCTCGATATAGGAGCGCGACTTGTCTTCGTCGCTCAAGTTGTAACCAAGTTCCGCGGCGCAGCGCGGGGTGAGTGCGACCATCTCGTAAGAGAAGTGCGTATAGTGATTGGCGGTCTCAGCGTGGCCCAGGCCTCGAAGCGCTTCCACGACAGTGTTCTGCGCCTCAGACTGCCGGGCATCAATAACGTTGTAGATTTCGGCGACGTCGCCAAAGTGAGGATGATCCTTTTCCCCATTCGCCGTAGAGATCCAGCAGTCGTGGCCGTCGGGATAGCGGTAGAACTTGCGATAGCCAAAGTCTCGGCCAAGAAGCCCGAACTTCCACATGTGGTAGGCAATGTCTTTGCCCACGTAACCGACGGTGCCGTTTGAGCGTACGATTACCTTTTGGTCTTCCTCGGTGATCTTGTCTGCCTCTGTGATCTTTTCCTCTGTGTTCTCAATGGCCTCCGTAGGTGAACTTGCCTTTCCGGTCCCCGCCCGCCGCATGACCCAGCATCCTTTATTCTTGCCTTCGCTTTCGAAGGTGAGGACGCCGTTCTCTTTCAGCTTGATGAAAGCCGCGTCCCAAAAGTGGAGCTGAAGGATTTCGCTCTCCCGCGGAAGAAAATCGTATTCGATGTCGAGCCGGTCCATGGTTTCAAGATGGCGGCGCAGCACGGCTACCGAGATCAGGTCGGCGATCGCGGAGGTTTCCGTCGCAGCATCTTCAATGGCGTGCAACGTCTGCAGGCGTACTTGCAGGTTCTGTTTGTCAGCTTCGTACCACTTCGAGACTTGGGCGTATAAATCCCAGCAGTAGTAGTCGAAGCGCGGCTGCCGGATGAGAGCCTCGATTTCCGCGCGGGATTTCTTCTCAATGTGCATGAAGCCGACGACCACATCGGCCACCTGCGCGCCTGTGTTGTCGATGTAGTTCTGAATGTCGACTGCCCTGCCTGCGTGGCGCAGGAGCCGGACAAAAGTATCGCCGAGAATGGCGTTACGCAGGTGTCCGATGTGCGCGGCCTTATTGGGATTGATGCTCGAGTGCTCGACCAGAATCTTGCCGCGCTGAGCGATAATCTTGGGTCGAGGAACTCTGGGTTTCGGCAACACACCTTTGAGAAGCGCGGCAGCGAACTCGGCGCGATCCACATGCGCGTTGATGTAGCCTGCCCCAGCAACTTCCAATTTCTTGAAACCCTCAATGGCACCGATGCCCGCGACAATCTCTTCCGCAACCTTCCGCGGGGGCTTGCGGACCTTTCTGGCTAGCTCGAAGGCCACCGGGAACGCATATTCGCCAAACTCGATTTTGGGCGGCTCCTCGACTGCGAAAAGACCGATCCAAATGTTGTAGGTTCCTTGCACAAATGGGATTATCGCTTCGGCTATGCGGTCGCGCAGATAACGGTACAAGAAGTCCCTCTAAGCTATTGAAGAACAGTGATTTTACCAGAGCGGGCGGCCGGCGCGCGTTTGACGGAGATAGAACGGTTCCCTATGATGAAAGTTTCTCGTCGCAGCCTTTGTGAAGCTTCCTCTGTGCCCTCTGTAGTGTAGTAAAGACTGGGAATTTATGCGGGTTGCCTATCTTGAGTGTTTTTCC
>PLEA01000388.1 GCA_003136335.1 Acidobacteriaceae bacterium
CCCCGTTGCGCGCCACTTCGTCTGGCCTTGAGTAAAGCAAGCGGCATGCCGTCCCGCAAATCCTTCAAAATAAAAGAGGAGGAATTTCCAGCTCGGTAGGAATTGCGCTATCGCGGGAAAGATTTACTTCGGGCGCGCCTTAAGCACGGGATGGGCCAAGGAGCCTGTTGAAAAACCCTTTTTCGGGGGCGGATCAGTGAACAGCATGTGCCTTTGCGGGCGAATACGGTAGGTGCAAGGTACACCGGGTCCCACAGGATGTGCTTTGCGGCCTTTACGATTCCTTGGCGTTCTTCCCGGTCAAATTCTTTCTTACCACAAAGTTCGCAGAGAACGCCCGCAAGGACGCAAAGCAAGAAAAGCCAGCGTTTCAAACTGCACCACTATCGCGAATACAAGTGCGTTTTCAGCAAAACGATTCTTCGCTATAATCAACGAACAGTTATTCCTGCCAAGCAAAACTGCGCCCTTAGCTCAGTTGGATAGAGCGTCTGGCTACGAACCAGAAGGTCGGGAGTTCGAATCTCTCAGGGCGCACCATTTCTCTTCCTTTTCTAACAACTATTTACGCCGCAACCTCGATCCCTTCCAATTGCGGTGTTTTGGGTACATTGGGTACAGAAGAAGGTTCGGGTACTTCGAAGCCGAGACCTGCGGCAACCGCGACTTTTTGTCGGCGTTCCATGTCCTCCAGCAGTTGCTCAGAGGAGCCTCTGTTTCAACTTCCCCGGCGGTAAAGGGAGAGGGAGCGGTATCGACAACTGAGACCATCGACGAAAAGCACCGATCCCGCAACTCGTCCGCCCTCAGCCTTCGACATGAGCAATATTGCTCAGTATGGCGAATGTGGCTGAGGCAGACTCCGTGAGGAAGGAACAGAAGTGAAGACCAAGTTGAAGTCTCGGTCGTGGAATCTAAACTGGCATGAGATATGGGATGAGGGTTGTCGCGGTCTTCCTTTTTCTTTTAGCGCCGTCGTTGTCCGCGTGCGCACAGGTTGTGACTCCGGTGGAGGGCGAAAGCTGGTTGGTGCACCTTCATCGGTCGTTCGATGAAACCAGCATGGGCAAGTCGTCCGGCGTCTACGGCCCCGCGGCCCCGATGCCCAGTGAATGGCCCCTGCCACATCCGGCGTTGCAGCTTTCCAATAAGTTCACCGGGCAAAGCACCACGCTATACGGCTCTGACCTGTACCGCTTCAAGTGCCAAGGCTGCCATGGCGCATCCGGCACGGGCGCTCCTCCGGAAATCAACTCTGTCATCGACCCTGTGCGAGCGACCTCCGCAAGCATGTACATCGAGCATATGAAGAAGGTGGGAATGGAAGTGACTTCGAAGGATGCCTTGCCGCTCGCCAAGCAAGCCAATGGCATGCTGCTCGACCGCCTGCACAAGGGCGGCACAGATATGCCTTCCCCCAATCCTAACCTGACCGAGGCGGAAGTCCGCTCGCTGTTCGCATACCTACGGCAGCTTGCAGGTATCCCCGGGGCGGAGAAGCAGCAGGTTCCGATAGTCGAGCCAGTATTGCGAGTGGGCGAGCATATCGTGAAATCCACATGCCATATCTGTCATGCTTCAGTCGGCCACAATCCCGGCCCCCAAGAACTATCGGAGGCGCAAATTCCCCCACTCAGCAGTCTTACGTCACGCCTGAGCCTTAACGAATTCGTGACCAAGGTCACGTTTGGTACTCCTGTGTTTGAAGGATCACCCGCAATACCGTTCCGTGGTCGCATGCCCGTATTTACGTACCTGACGCCGGACGAGGCAGCGGATGCATATTTGTACCTAACGCTGTACCCACCACGCAACTAGCGTTGGCATCTTGAAAGGGGAGTGTTTATGAGATTCACTTCATTGCTCGTTGTCCTGCTGTTCTCATGCCTCAATGCTTTCGCCGGTACGCTAAGCGGAGGGGTCAAAGCCACGGGCCAGTCGGCTGTAGTGCTTGAGACGGTTCCCGCAAAGCCTTCCCAGCCCCAACGCAGACCGCCACGATGGATCAGCGAGGGATGAAATTTGTGCCCGCGCTTTTGGTCATTCAGCAGGGCACTACGGTCGTGTTCAGCAACGACGATAACGTCCCTCATAACGTCTTCTGGCCGAACATTTCCGGCAACAAGAGGCTAAGCCACAATGTTGGTACCTTCAACAAGGGCAAGAGCTTGAACTTCAAGTACGAAAATGCCGGGAACGTGCCCTTGCTGTGCAACATACATCCTGAGATGGTTGGCACAATTCTAGTCAGTCCCTCTCCGTATTTTGCCGAGACCGACGCGGACGGCAACTACTCAATCAAGGATGTCCCGGACGGCACGTACAAGGCGACCGAGTGGCACAACGGTAAGGCCACGACTGTCGCGGTGACCGTGAAAGGCGAAACCAAGCTCGATTTCGCCCCTACAAACTAAGAAAGGCGTGGCTTGGCTCGATCTGCTGCGCGGGATCGGGCCGCCGCAGCTTCTACTTTTTCCGCATCTTGGTTCCCGCTTCTATCATTCGCTGGCCGGCATTCTCTCGCCGCGACTGCGGGAACTGATTAGTCCGGCATGGTGCCCCAACCGGCATCTTCGCCAAGGAAAGATCGCCGGTGGGCCGGTCTCTGACCGAGAGTGTGCTAGCCTACAAGTCCACTGCGGCGTGGGACTGTGTTTGGCTGGCGACTTTGCTGCACGAAATGTTTCTTTGATCGATCCTGTCAATCTACGACTGGCCCTGCTGTCGGCCGCGGTGCTGGGGTTCCGGCACGGACTGGACTACGACCACATCGCGGCCATCACCGACATCAGTAGTGTGCAGTCCAAAGCCAGCGATGCCATGCGCTTCGGCCTGCTCTATGTCGCGGGGCATACGACGACGGTGGCCATACTGGGCTCGGCAGCGGTGGTCTTCCGCCTCTCTCTGCCTGCGGCCAGCGATCGTTGGGCCGAACGTCTGGTGGGGATCACTTTGCTGGTGTTAGGACTTTATGTGCTCGGCACGTTCTTCCGGCCCTCGACGCACAGTCATGCCCGCCCGCGGACTCGGATCACGTTATTGATCAACGGTGCGTTGTGGATCTACTGGCGGTTGAGCCTGATTTTTGGGGGAACGAGAGTAGAGGCTCCGCAGGTCTTTAAGAACGGTTACGGCACGTCTTCGACATTTCTGGTGGGTGTGATTCACGGGCTGGGGGCCGAAACTCCGACTCAGATTCTGCTGTTTCTGCTGGCAGCCAACCTGGGTGGAACGGGCGCGGGATTGTTGGGGCTGCTGATGTTCATCCTGGGCCTGTTATTGATGAACACCCTGATGTGCGCCTCGGCTGCGGGACTGTTCTCGGCGACGCTAGCAAAGCCGAACGCCCTGCGTGCTTTGACACTGGCGACTTCGGCCTACAGCATTGTGGTGGGAACAATTTTCTTGCTGGGGTCGGCTGCCAAGCTGCCTTCGCTGACGGGATGAGCGGGCGAAGTCGGTTTCCCTGGCGAGAAGCCCATTTTGGGATATGAAGCGGCACGAACCATCTTGGCACAGCAGCCGGTTCCAGAATTTCACCTTTCCTGAGTGGAAGCCTGTAAAACGCGGATCTTTTTCGTCTGAGCGCAGTACTTTTTTGGTCAAGGCCCATTACTCCCGTAATCTCACCTCCGGGATTACCGTTGACCCCTCCGGGATACCATCCTTAGAGTGCCAACTGGGGGTTGTATGAAAGACATCCATGAGGTCCTGCGTCAGAAGCAGGCGAAATACGCCCAACTTGGCAAACAGATCGAGATGCTCCAGCAAGCCGCGGAAAAGCTGCGCGAAGTAGCCCCACTGCTGGCGGAGAACGATGACGAAGATAATGTCGTTCTCGCGGAAGTGGACGAGGCTTTGAGCGCTGGAGAGACGATGGCGGCCAAAGCAGGCGCGGGTGCAGGCAGCCCGGCTGCGGCCAAGGCAGCGCGCCCCACAGCTCCTCGCTGGCCCTAATCCCACGGGCATTGGCAACCCGAACGGTTTATGACTCTTCAGGCATTACTGGTTTCGACCGACGATCAGGCGGCTGAGGTCCTGGGCAGAGTCCTGCCCCCTTTCGGCATTGCGATGGACCGCTGCAGCAATCCGGAAACCACCAAGACCCGAATCCAGCAGCAGAAGTTTGCCGCGATCATTGTCGATTTTGACGACCCCGAGGGGGCCGAAGAAGTACTGCGGCAGGCGAAAGAGCTAGGAACGGAACCATTAAGCATTGCGTTGGTGGCCGATCTGGCGAGGGTGCGCGACATCCTCACCGACGGGGCACACTTCGTGCTCTACAAACCGCTTTCCGAGGAAGCCGCGAAAGCCGGCTTGCGCCCAGCTGCGGCTCTGTTGAGCCGGGAACGGCGCCGGGCTTTTCGGGTTCCCGTGCAGGCGCCGGTAGAGATAACGGTGCCCGACAATCGTAAGGTAGATGGAATTCTCTTGGATCTTTCCGAAGCTGGCATGGAAGTGCTCACGGCAGAGCCGCTGGATCGCGGAGCAATGCTGGCTTTCCACTTTAAGCTGCCGGATCGCGCCCTGGAAATCGAGGCACGCGGGGAGGTAGCCTGGGCCAATCCCAATGGGCAGACCGGAGTTCGCTTCCTCGATCTGTCGCAGACCTCGACAGCGGAATTGAAGACGTGGCTGCAAGCCGCTGCCAGCATCTTCGGTGCTGAGCCCAGCGAGGCTGTGCCACACCGCAACCTCACCGACTTGAGCCTGGGCGGCTGCTACGTTGAAACCGATGCGCCCTTTCCGGAGCGCGCTCTGATTGACCTTTGCCTGAAAACCGAAGAGCTTGAAGTGCATACTGAAGGCATGGTGCGAGTGACTCATCCCGGCCACGGCATGGGTGTGGAGTTCCCTTCCCGCACGGCCCAGCAGCGCGCCCAAGTGGGCAAACTGATCAACTTCCTGCGCCAAGGTCCCGCGGCCATGCCGCAACTGATTATTTCTCCGCGGGCGCTGGTCGCGGATCTCAACCAGTTTGAACCCGCGGATAAGCCGGCGGAAGAGTCCGCAGAGGACTTGGCAGATCCGTTGCTCGAACTTCTGCGGCGCGGCGCCTCGTTGCAGCAGGACGAATTCTTCTGCGAACTTAGGCAACAGCGTAATCCTGAAGGCGTGGCCTCGGTCTAGACTTCTACTTCCACATTTTCCAACATACTTTTCGCTGTTCTTTGCGACCCCATGGCACGTGCCGAAGTCGAACTCCATTGCATGACGTTTTCAGCAACGTTAAATGTGGGTTAAATGTAGACTGTGAGAGTTTTGCGTTCGCGGGCGCTGCATTTTTCGCGGTAAGGGGATGAGTCTGGGAAAGACCAGTACGGCTGAGCATCCGTTCACGGAAGGGCCAGGGCCCGGGCGAGGGGCGTCGCTGTTCTGGGCGCCGCTGCTCGCGATCGGGGCTGCGGCCTTCGCCATGGAAATTCCCTTCTTCTTTTTTGGGACTCCCTCGGGACACGATGTCGAGTTTCATCTCTACTCGTGGCTCGAGGTTCTTTCGCAGTGGAAGCACGGCATTTTTTATCCACGCTGGGCCGCGCTGGCGCACTTCGCCTATGGCGAGCCGCGATTTGTGTTCTATCCGCCTGCTTCGTGGACGCTCGGTGCCTTGCTCAGCGCGATCTTTCCCTGGACCGTCGCGGCCAGTATTTACATATGGATCGTGCTGGTAGCGGCGGGTGTGTCGATGTTCGTGCTGGCGCGGCGATGGCTCGACCGCCGCGACGCGATCTTCGCCGCAGTGCTTTATGCTGCCAATCCTTACCATCTGGTAATTGTGTACTGGCGCAGCGCGTTCGCTGAATTGCTGGCGAGTTGCCTGGTGCCGCTGTTGCTGCTGTGCGTGCTGAAGGCTGTGGACGAGGGCCGGCGGGCGATCGTGCCTCTGGCGCTGGTGCTGGCGGCGGCGTGGCTGTCGAATGCTCCGGCAGCGGTCATGGTTCACTACTCGCTCGCTCTGCTGCTGGTGTATTTCGCGTGGCGGCAGCGGTCTCCCCGCCCGCTTTTCGTTGGAGCGACAGCCGTCGCGCTAGGGGCATTGTTGTCGGCGTTCTATCTGTTGCCGGCGATCTACGAACAGCGCTGGATCAATATTGCCCAGGCTGTGTCGGCGGGATCGCGTCCACCAGACAATTTTCTGTTCATTCATACCGCGGATGCCGATCATGACAGCTTCAACCGCATCATCACGTGGGTTGCGGTTTTGGAGATAGCGGTAGTTTTCGCCGCGACGTGGATCAGTAGGCGCTGGCGTGAAACTCAGCGCGAACTGTGGACTGCACTGCTGGGTTGGGCGGTAGCTTGCAGCGTGCTCATGTTTCCGGTGTCGGCTGTGCTGTGGAGAGTTTTGCCGAAGATGCAGTTTATGCAGTTCCCCTGGCGCTGGCTGCTGTGCCTGAGCATGATCTTTTCGATATTCGTTGCGTCGGCAATGCGGCGCTGGTGGTGGTGGTGGCGCGGCGCGGTGTGTGCGCTCTCGATCCTGGTGATCGTGATGGCGTGGCATCGCATCCAGCCGCCGTGGTGGGACAACGCGGGCGATCTGCGCGAGATGCAGGACAACATGGAGGAGCGCGTCGGCTACGAAGGGACCGACGAGTACACGCCGGCGGGAGCCAATCCTGAAGCCATTAGCAAAGACGCCCGCAACGTAACTGTGGACGGCCCGGCGCACGCGGCGATTCGCGTTTCTCGCTGGGACCCCGAGTCGAAGACGTTTACGGCGGAGATGTCCGCGCCCGATCAGTTAGCGCTGCGTTTGTTTCGCTATCCGGCGTGGCAGGCGGAAGTGAACGGCCGCGTGGTACAGACCGCAGGCTCAGAGACGGGGCAGATGCTGGTTCCAGTCGGAGCTCGGATGAATCGCGTGCAGATCACCTTCATTCGCACCTGGGATCGGACGGTGGGGGGATGGATTTCGCTGTTCGCTTTGATTTTGATCCTCGCTTCCACACAATTCGAAGGGGATATTTCTTGGCTGCCGCGACATGATCAGAGAACATAATCTGGGTCTCCGACGAATCCTCATCGCGACATCGAATCCGGGAAAGCTGCGAGACTTTGCGGGAGCGGCCGCGCCGCATGGAATCGAAATTGGCGGCATTCCGAACTTCGCTTCCCTGCCGACGGTGGTCGAAGACGGTCTTACGTTTGAAGAGAACGCACGCAAGAAAGCGGAAGAATACAGCCGACACGCGGCGGAAGAGATCGTCGTCGCCGACGACTCCGGCCTTGAGGTCGATGCGCTGAACGGGGCGCCGGGCGTGCATTCCGCGCGATACGCCGCTCCCGATCTGTATAACGTCCAACCTCATCTTGCCAATGAGAATACCGATGACGAAGCCAACAACGCGCGCGTTCTGCGGGAACTGCGGAATGTTCCGCCGCAGAAGCGCACAGGACGATTCGTGTGTGTGTTAGCCGCCGCGCGCGATGGGCAGACTCTCGCTACTTTTCGCGGGACAGCCGAAGGAGTGATCCTCGACTCCCCCCGCGGCACAAACGGCTTCGGATACGATCCGCTGTTTTATTTTCCGCAAATCCAAAAGACGTTCGCCGAACTCAGCGTTGAAGAGAAAGCGGACTATAGCCATCGCGGCGCGGCGTTTCGGCAGTTTCTGGAATGGTGCGAGGGACCTCCAGGGGTCCGATAAAAAATCAAACTCAAAAGCGGCGGACAGGAGTGCCCCGCCCCAGGGCGAGTGGCGCGGCGGAGTT
>PLEA01000251.1 GCA_003136335.1 Acidobacteriaceae bacterium
CTCCGCCGCGCCACTCGCCCCGATAACATCAGCATTTTCCTTGGTTTATAGAGCGCTTCAGTAACCAGTCAGCCGATTACCGCTGTGACATTTACCCACTTCGCGGCGACCCGTATTTTGTAACTCATGCGCCACTCTGCTGCTGTGTTGTGTCAGGACAAACGATCTCTGCAAACGCTGGGCTCCACGCTCCAGGAGCTTGGAATCGAGCAAGTGAACTGCCCGTCCGGGCAAGAGGCGCTGGAGTCGGTCATGACCGACGGCTGTTCCACGCTTATTGTGGATTTTGATCTGCCCGGTGCCGAAGAAGTCATCCGCATGGCAGCCTTGTTGCCGCCCAGCCAAAGGCCCGCACTGCTGGCGGTCGCCAGCCGGGCTTGGCCAGGGACGGGCCAGGCATTCCAGTCCGGCGCCAGCCGCATTCTCTACCGCCCTCTGGATGCAGAACAGTTGAAAGAAGCCTTGGCCGCCGAGAGAAAAAACAGGAAAACCAATCGCCGCAAGTCCACGCGTTACGAGGTGAAGACCCTGGTCTACCTCGGCCTCAAAAGCGGAACGCTCTCCGCGGTCAGCATCGATATCGGGGAGCATGGTCTCGCCGTACAAGCCACCGAACCCGTGCCCGTGATCTCGAACCTGGCTTTTCGCTGCGTGCTGCCCGGTACTCGTTTAACTCTGCAGGGACATGCCGACGTGATCTGGGCCAGTGATCACGGCCGCGCCGGACTTTTCTTTTCCAAGCTCACTCCCGCGGCGCGCAAGCACTTGAAGCGCTGGGTCAGCAAGCGCAACGCTCACAACAAAGAAAAAGAAACGAACAGCGTTCACGACCTGATGCCCCCCGAAGACGCCCACGTATCTTTTTCCGTATCCGAATAGGCGTTCCAGCGAACACGCAGCCCGCTGTCCAAATAAGTGCTCTTATCAGCTTATGCTTCAGATGCCAGCAAACCAGGAGTAGCCGCCTTCCGGGGATGCCGAGCCCAGCCCCTTGCCGATATTTTTCAGAGTGTCTGTGACGGTGATGCGGGACAGATATTTCACGCTTTTGTAGCCCAGCTGACGCGCAACGCGCAGACGAATCGGAGCGCCGTGACGCGTGGGCAAGTCCTTGCCATTCAGGCCGTAAGTGAGAAACGTCTGAGGGTGAAATGCATCGGGCAGATCCAAACTGTCCCAGGATTCATCGAAGGGAAAGAACACGACGAATTTAGCCTGCGGGCTGATTCCCACCAGATTCAAAACATAAGAAAGTGGCACGCCGGTCCATTCGGCGATAAACGACCAGCCCTCTTCGCAAGCCTGATGGGTGATCTGGGAGCGGGAAGGAAAGCGCTTGATCTCCTCGAGCGAGAAACTGGATGGGTGAGCGACCATACCGTCCACGGTAAGACGCCAATCCGCAAAGCTCCCCGCCAGGAGCCGCTCGAAGGGTTCTGTCTTCGGCGGTTCGCCACTAACCGGCACCACTTTCGAAATTTCGCTCCGGCTGAACTCGCGAGCGAGCGAATGATGGGACATCAGAAGCCGCTGCGTGGCGTAAGTGAGAGTTTCGCCAATTCCCCAAATGCCGCCACTATCGGGCGGTATGAGTCCGTAACGCGAGGCGAGGCGCGAGGCGACGGCCAGCCCCGACACTCCCGCAGCAGCGGCCAGGCCGCGGGTAATCAGCGTGCGGCGGGAAACGCTCATGATTGTTCCTTTCGGCGAACCGCAGTGCGGCCGGTGACCATCGCCCGCATGCGATCCTTGAAGCCGGCGAGGGTGACCATAGCGACATGGACGAGAAGAAACAAAACGAGAAAGTTTGCCAGAAAAAAGTGAAGGGTGCGCGCGGTCTGCTGTCCGCCAAAAACGGTGACGAGTTGCGGGACCACCGAAGTGATTGCCGGAGACATGGCGAGTCCCGTGATGATGATCAGCGGAAAGAACAGAGAGATGACCGCAAGGTAGGAGAGGCGCTGAAGAACGTTGTAGGAGTCCTCTTCAACCGGGCGCCTGAAGCGCAGATGCTCGAGGATGCTCGTGCGCATCGAACGCCAGGAAAGATCAGCGCGGGCAGGAAGAAGTTGATTGCGAAAGTGTTGCGTGAGGATGCCGGAGATGGCATAGAGCAAGCCTGTCACGACAGCGAACCAGGCGGATTGAAAATGGAGCGAGCGGCCCCAACCAGAGGGTCCGTTAAGCATGGTGGGAAGGGGAAGATCGAACAGAGAAGGAGTACCGATGCTGCCGGTTTCGCCCCAATAAAAATGTGGATGCGCCAGGATAATGGCGAAACCGCTGACGACCAGTCCGAAGAAACTCAGCGTGAAAATCCAGTGAGTGATGCGAACCAGCGCCGAATGCCGGGGTGAATCCAGAACCACCGAAGTTCGGACTGCGAGGTTAGCGATGCAAGCAGATTCCGCCATTTGTGCGGAGAGGTTAGCATAGGAAGAGGACGGATGCAAAATATCCATACGCTACCGGATAAGTCCCCGCGCCGCATATCCCGATAGAGCGAACGCCTCTGTAAACTAAAGAAAATAGGTTATTTGGAAAACAATTGGAGACAGCTAAAATTAACCAAGTTGCTTTGAATTTCTTGAGCATAGGAGGCACACCCTGCCCACACCTTCCCAGACCGACCTGGCTTTCAACGGACATTCCATGGTCGCGACCCTCCAGCGCGTGCTGGTGTGTTCGCCTCGGACCGCGGGCTGGAATCAGCCACAACGCCTCTCCACCTGGCGCGAACTCGGTTTCCATCGCGCTCCCAACTTTGAGAAGGCGCAGTCGCAACATGCCGCACTGGTCAGCGAACTGCAAAGCGCCGGCGCCGAAGTGGCCGAACTGCCTCCTGGTGACGAACTCTCCCTCGACGGCGTCTACGCCCACGATGCCTCGCTGCCCACCGACTTCGGCCTGATCCTGATGCGGCCGGGCAAAGCGAACCGCGTGGCCGAAGCTGCTCATCAAGGCTTTTCGTGGGCTGCGCAAGGCATTACGACCTTCGGAACGATTACGACGCCCGGAACCACGGAAGCTGGAGACATGCTCTGGCTCGACTCGAAGACGCTGCTCATCGGTCACGGCTACCGCACCAACGCGGCCGGAATCGCGCAGATGCGCGCCCTGCTCGCGCCGAAGGAAATTGAAGTTCGATCCGCCCCGCTGCCCTACGGTCCCGGTCCGTCGGCTTGCCTGCACCTCATGTCGCTGATTAGCCTGCTCGACGAGCAAACCGCGCTGGTCGATCTCCCGTGGTTAGCGGTCGAGACGGTAGAACTGCTCGAATCACGCGGCTTCAAATTCATTCAGATCGACAGCTCCGAGCGCGACACATTGGCTTGCAACGTACTCGCGCTAGGCGAAAAGCGCCTGCTCGCGATCGAAGAAAATCACAAGACGAACGACCGCCTTCGCCACGCCGGATTCGACGTCCGTACCTTCCCCGGCAGCGAACTCTGCATCAACGGCAGCGGCGGCCCCACCTGCCTGACGCGCCCGCTGCTGCGAAGCTGAGCTCACGTAGGGACAGCCGCCGCGGCTGTCCAGCCAAGCAAAGCGAGGCGACCCAGGTGCAGCCCTCGATCAAACCTCCGAACCTCCCCTGCGAAACGGGATGAGCGCGCGCAATCGCACATCTCGCAAGTACAGCCCGCCCCACGCCATCATGCCAAGAACGACGGGCATCGGGAACGATGGATCTCCAATGCGCAGCGTCGTGACGGTCGCGCCACCCAGCAAGCCCGTCAGCAGGATCGCTCCCAGCACGGAAGTGCGCGGAATCACATAAACGGCAACACAGATCAACTCAAGAATCCCGATCGGCACAACGAATCTTTCGGAAAATCCAGCCCGAGCTAAGCCCTCCATTGCCGGTGCCGCCTTGACCAGTTTCATGACGGCGCCGAGCAGCGTCAGCAGAACTGGCACCGCGCTCATGATTCGTCCTGTCCACAGCATTTTCTTCGAAACCGGAGCAGCTTGAGGCTCTGATGGCATGAATGTTCCCCTCTTCTTTGAAATCGAAAGAACCTGTAATCGCTGGAAGGAGCGGGGAATTGCTCGCTCCTCCCAGCGCGAACCCTACGCTTTGACCAGGTATTCGTCGAGCTGATCAAACGTGCCGCCGAAGCCCTTCTGCATGAATTCGCGGAAGCCCTCGAAGGTCTTGCGTTCCTCTTCGGTTGCGTTGATGGGCCCACCCCGCAGCGTGAGCGTCGTCTTGCCTTCATGCTCGGTGAGCGTCAACGTGTTCAGAACCTCCAGCGGCCATTTGGGATGATAGGGAGACCGAGCCGTGTCGCCCTTTTCGTCCGCAAACGAATTGACGAAAACGATCCGCTCCGGCGCCGCGATCTCACGATACGCAAATTTTCCAAACATTTCTTGTCCGTCCGGCCGTCGCATCGAATAGTGAAAAATTCCGCCCGGCCGAAGATCCAACTGACAGACCTTGATCAAGCAGCCCCTGACTCCACCAGCGCGCCAGCGCCTGAGCGTCAGTCCACGCCCTGAACACAAGCTCCCGCGGGGCATCGAACACCCGCGTGATCTCAAACGGGTTCTGTTTCCCGTGGTCCTCTACCGCATTCGAAATGTTTTTCGCCAAGTTATTATTTTTTAGACTCTCTATTTTTCGAAGGTTGTTTTTTGAGTTCCCGCAGGTAGTCGTCCAATCGATCGAAACTTTCCTCCCAAAAGCGCCGATAGTGTTCCACCCATCCCGCCACGTCTTGCAGCGGACGGGCCTGAAGCCGGCAGGGCCGCCATTGCGCCTCGCGCCCGCGAGCGATCAACCCGGCGCGCTGCAGCACCTTGAGGTGCTTGGAAATCGCCGGCATGCTCATCTCGAACGGTTCGCCCAGCTCCGTGACCGAAGCTTCCCCCAACGCCAGCCGCGCCAGAATCGCCCGCCGGGTGGGATCGGCCAATGCTCCGAAGGTTTC
>PLEA01000689.1 GCA_003136335.1 Acidobacteriaceae bacterium
AATATCAATATCTAAGATCTAAGATCTAATATCTAAGATCTAAGATCTAAGATCTAAGATCTAATATCTAATATCTAAAACCTAGACCTAAGACCTAAGACCTAAGACCTAGGACCGAAACCGCCGTTCGCAGAATCGCGGTTATTGTTTCGCATCACCGGGATCGCAATGCAATCGACGTTCGACGAACGCAATTGGCTGGTATGGCTGGTTCGGGTCCGCATTTTCATCTTGACCCTCTTGCTCGCCATTGAGCTGGCGGTCGCCCAGTTCAGTCCTGCGCCGTTGCCCATGCGGCTCTTCGTCAGCACCATTCTTTTCTGGTACAGCCTTTCCGTGTTCTACGTGCTTTTGCTTTCCCTGTGGCGGGAGCATCGGTTGCAGGCCTCACTGCAGGTGCTTACCGATCTGATTCTGGTCAGCCTTGTCATCCACGAAACCGGAGGATGGGACAGTTCGCTCAACTTCCTCTATCCCCTGGTCATCATTGTTGCCAGCGTGCTACTGCCGCGGGTATGGGCGCAGTTAGTCGCTGCCCTGGCGTTTATTCTTTACGGTACTGTGCTGGAACTGAACTACTTTGGTGTGGTTCCTTCCTATTGCACGACTCATCCCGGCCTGAAGGCGCTGCAGGCCATCATCTTCGTCAATCTGTTTGCCTTCCTGACGGTTGCGTATCTTGCCGGGCTGCTCACCGCAAAACTAAGGCAAGTGGGCGTACAACTGAAGAACACGAGTGGCGCGCTCGAAAGCTTGCAGGCGCTGCACGAGAACATCATTCACTCCATCAGCAGCGGGCTGATCACTACCGGTCTGGACGGGCGCATCACGCTGGTGAACGGGGCGGCCCAACGGCTTCTGGAACGCACCGCGGCAGAACTGGTGGGTGCGCCAGTCGATCGATTGTTTCTGGACCCTTTACCCACCCTGGAATCGCAGCAGGCCCACGGCGAGGTCCGTTTCGATGCTCCTCCGACGAAATTCCGCAAGACGGTTCGAGTACGGGTGGCGGCTCTGACCGTGCCAGAGCGCGGGGAACTGGGATGCGTTTACGTTCTCGACGATCTCACCGAGATTCGACGCCTGGAGCGGGAAGTGCGGATGCAGGACCGTCTGGCCGCCGTCGGCCGATTGGCCGCGGCTATCGCGCACGAAATCCGCAATCCGTTGACTTCTATTTCCGGTTCGGTCAGCATGCTTTCCGGCGTCCCCGAGATGAACGAGGATCATCGCCGTCTGCTCGACATTGTGACGCGCGAGTCGCAGCGGCTGAACAGCATCATTACCGACTTTCTGGCCTATTCGCGCACCAAACAATATCACTTTGACAAAGTCGATCTCATCCAGCTCGTTGAAGATACGCTGACGCTTATGGATCACCGTATGACGGCGGAAAAGACGGGCATCACGATCGAGCGCCGGTTTCCTGTTGATCACGCCTGGACAATCGCCGATGGGGACAAGATCAAGCAGGTATTTTGGAATTTTTGCGAGAATGCAGTGCGCGCCATGAAAGGCGGAGGCGTGCTCACCGTCGCTGTCGAAAGCCTCGGAGAGGTTTGGCAGGTCGGATTTACGGATACTGGAGCGGGCATGAGTCCGCAGCAAATCGAAAAGATCTTCGAGCCCTTTCAGTCGAATTTCGAGGGCGGCACCGGGCTTGGTCTGGCCATTGTCTACCAGATTGTACAGGCGCATGGCGGCAAGGTTTGGGCGCGATCCAAGCCGGGGCAGGGAGCTACGTTCGTATTGAGGCTGCAGCGCCTCGATACCAGGCGGCCCGTCCCCGCGGACGCGAACACACCGGATAAGGCTCCCATGCTGGCCGCGGCCGGAGGGGGTGGGCGTGGCTAACATCCTGGTCTGCGACGACGAACGCTCCATNNAAGATCGACGGCGCGCTCTACGACGTCATCATCACCGACATCAAGATGGCCACCATCGACGGCATCGAGGTGCTGCGCCACGCCCACCGGGTTTCGCCCGACTCCGCCGTCATCCTGATCACTGCGGTCGACGACTACGCGGCCGCCGTCGAAGCCGTAAAAGCGGGAGGCGCCACCGACTACATTCGCAAGAGTCCCGGCCTGGTCGACGAAATCAAGCTGGCGATCAACCGCGCTGTCGAAAAACTGAATCTCAGCAAACAGAACTTCGCGCTGCGCCGCGACGCCGCCACTCGCAACTCGCTCGACAACATCATCGGCTCCAGTTCTGCCATGGAGAAACTCAAGCAGACGGTTCGCACCGTCGCCTCCACTGCCAGCACGGTTTTAATTCACGGCGAGAGCGGCACAGGAAAAGAACTCGTCGCGCGCGCCGTTCACGTCTGCTCGCCGCGTGCCGCCGATGCCTTCGTTTCCGTCAACTGCGGAGCTTTCCCTGAGACTTTGCTCGAAAGCGAACTCTTCGGCTACCTGAAAGGCGCATTCACGGGGGCGAACCAGAACAAGCGTGGGCTATTCGAAGTCGCCGACGGGGGCACCATCTTCCTCGATGAAATCAGCGAAATGACGCTGGCCATGCAGGTCAAACTGCTGCGCGTTTTGCAGGAGCGCACCGTGCGTCCGGTGGGCAGTACCAGCGAAATTGCGATCGATGTGCGCGTGATCGCTGCCACCAACCGCGATCTCGACAAGGCGGTTGCCGAAAACGTGTTTCGTGAGGATCTTTATTACCGTTTGAACGTTATTCCCATACGCGTGCCTCCTCTGAGCGAGCGCCGGGAAGATATTCCGCTGCTNNGAAAAAGTACGCGAGCGCCGCAGGCCGCAGTATCCTGCGTGTCAATGCGCCCTCGCTCGACTCGTTGTGTGGCTACGAGTGGCCGGGGAACGTCCGCCAGTTGGAGAATACTGTCGAACGCGCCGTTGCCTTGGAAACCACCGACGAACTGCACGTCCAGCTTCCCGCCGAACGCCCCAAGGCGCGCGCCGCGGCAGCCTCCGCCGGCGCCGGATCTCTGCCCGAAATCGGCGGCGACGTAACCCTTCCCGAAGGCCTTGGCATGGAGAGCTATGTGGCCGGCATTGAGCGCTCGCTGCTGCAGAATGCGCTCAACCAGAGCGGCGGGGTGCAGACCAAAGCCGCCGACGTGCTCGGCATCTCCTACCGCTCATTCCGGCATTTGATGAAGAAGTACGGACTATAGCTTTCAGCCGTCAGCTCTCAGCTGTCAGTGAAAGCCTGAACTCCAAGCATCGGGCGGCTCCCACTGGCTCCGAGCTGAAAGCTGAGAGCTCTCAGCTAGCTTTTCTTCAACTGCTGCTTCCATCCCAGAACCCGCGCCTTGGCGCCTTCCGCTTCAGCCTCCGGAATCATCCCTTTCTTTTGATACAGCACCGACAGGCTGGTGTGCGCCAGCACGTCGTCGGGATCGATCTCCGCCAGTCGCTGTGCCACCGCGATGGCCTCATCGTAGCGCTGCAAATCCTGCAAAGCGCGCGCCAATCCGTGCATGGCTTCGGTAAACGTCGGGTCGGCGGTCAGAGACTCCTGATACGCGGCGACCGCCTTTTCCAGTTGCCCGTCGGCCATCAGGTCGAGCGCGGCGTAGTAGTGGTCTTCGGCTTTTTCGCGGGCGTTCTGGTCAGGCATGCGGGAAATTTCCAAGCAGAGACTGGATTCTAACATGCGCCTCCGCAGCATTCTCTCCGGGCCCATTGACCTTGCAGGTATGATGGCTGCGTGCGCTACAAAATCCGCTTTCTCTGGAATGCCACTAAGGGCCATCGCCTGGCGCCATGGCGCAGTCCCTATCTTCTGTGGCGGATTGAAACCTATACCGGCGTGAAGATGACGCAGATCGGTTTTCTGGAATTCTGGGAATTCATGTGGCGCGAGCGCGGCGACCTCTGGCGCTTTCTAAAATGGACAGCCGAGATGGAGCGCCACGTCCACCCCAAACCGAAGAGTTCCTAGCCCCGGACCGCGCAAAGATGGATTCTCTGGCCCATTATGTTCGAGACACAGCCTGACCGTAATCGCCGCTCGACCCGCGAAGTGATTCTGGGATTTCTGTTGGGAGTTCTCGCCAGCCTGCTGTGCCTAGCCTTCTGCATTTTGTGGGGGAGCACGTTCGGTGGCCCGAACCGGCCGTTTCCTGTGATCAATGGCCTAGCCCTGCTTGGGATTGGAGTCATCGCCTTGCGGAAGGTGCGTGAGTCGAGTTATGCCCTGGGAGCTGATTGCTGTCTCGCTGGCGTTTCTGCTGAATGCGGCTTGTGGCGTGGCCTTTTACAGTAGAGGAATCGGGAACCGATTTGCGACCCTAGGCTCCCTTGCCCGCGGCTGCCGCTTCTCCCAAAAAGATGCTGACTTCAGCGCCCTTGCCGGCGCCGGTGATCTGTGCCGCGGCCGCGCGATTGGACACAATTTCGAGATAGCCCATGCTTCCGAGAATGCCAAAGACCTCGCCCGGCCCTCCTTCAGCGAAGGTTTTGCGGATGTCAGTGATCTCGCGGCTTCCCACCGCGATCTTAAAAGTAGCGGACTCCGCAAACAGCGCGGGAACATCTTCGGGCGTCACATTGGTGATCAGGTTACCGAAGCGGTCGACCTTCAGCACCACGGCCCGCAAGCGGTTCTCTCCCGCAGCCTTCGGCCGGGGCGCGGCGAAGCGCACGTAATCTTCAATCTCATCCCCGAATTTGTGCGAATCGACCATCTTCGCCAGATATGCCGCCACGGGTGCAAACACGTCGCGTGCGTGGAACGTATTGCTCACTGGCTGCCGGAAGTAATGTTCGGATGTGATGTGTCGCACGTGGATGCGTTCTTCCTTGGCATAGACCATGGAGAGCACGCCATTGTCGGGCGCAACGAAGTGATATCCGTCGCTCGAGGCCAGAATTGGCCGTCGAGCCGTGCCCACGCCGGGGTCGACGACAACCATGTGAATCGTCCCGTTCGGAAAATACGAATATGCCTGGGAAATGGCCAGCGCGCCGTCGAGCAC
>PLEA01000235.1 GCA_003136335.1 Acidobacteriaceae bacterium
GTGCGTCCGCAAGAAAGGCCACCCCTTCCTGTGGCACGGTCTAGAATGGATTCCTTGGCGCGCGGCGGGGGCAGATTTGGACATCTGGGGGCGCGTCTCACAATTCGACTCTGGAATCGGAGGTTATCTCACGTGAAACGACTCAACTGCCTGCTTGTTTGCCTCGGACTGACTTTTGCTGGCAGCGCCGCTTTGGGGCAAAGCACCACTGGGGATGCGCCTGGCCAACGCTGGTGGTCACACATTCAGTTTCTCGCAGACGACAGCCTCGAAGGTCGCGACACCGGTAGCCGTGGTTTCGAAAAAGCCTCCGACTACATGGCTGAGCAATTCCGTGCCGCAGGTCTGCAGCCCGCTGGCACCGAGGGTTACCGGCAGCCCATGGATTTTCATGTTGTACGGATTGACGAAACTCGCTGCTCGCTCGATTTGCTTCGCGACGGAAAAGTGCAACCTGTGAAACTCGGCGACGATGCCGTGCTCGGCGTCAATTCGCACGCGGCGGAGAATGTTGAAGCCGGCGCCGTGTTTGTCGGCTACGGGCTCACAGTCCCCGAATTGAACTACGACGATTTGGCCGGCCAGGACGTGAAGGGAAAAATCGTGGTCTTTGTTACAGGTGGCCCCGCGGACATGTCCGGCCCGATTAAAGCGCACTACCAATCGGGTGAAGAACGCCGGAAGGCGCTTCTGAAGGCAGGAGCGATGGGCACCATCACCATACCGAATCCCAAGAGTGCTGAGGTCCCCTGGTCGCGGGTTGCCGCATCACGGTTCCAGCCGAGAATGGAATTGCGCGATCCAGGTCAGGGTGTCCCGCCTCCGCTCCAAGTGGGCATCTTGTTTAATCCTGCACGTGCCGACATGCTCTTCGCGGGCAGCGGCCACACCTTCCAGGAGATTCTCGCGGCGCTCAATGCAGATAAGCCTCTGCCGCACTTTCCACTTGTTGTAAAGGTTCATGCGCGCGTCGGAATGACTCGCTCGGAAACGAAATCCGAGAACGTCGTGGGGGTTCTCCCGGGCAGCGATCCAGACTTCAAGAAGGAATATGTCGTGGTCAGCGCACACCTCGATCATCTCGGGATCGGTGAGCCCGTGAATGGCGACCGCATTTACAATGGCGCGATGGACGACGCCTCGGGCGACGCCTCGCTAATTGAAATCGCCCGGGCGATGAGAGATTCAGGAACAAAGCCAAAGCGCTCGATTCTGTTCCTTTCCGTGACGGGCGAAGAAAAGGGTTTGCTCGGCTCCCAGTATTTCGCCGCGCACCCCAGCGTCTCCGGCCCCATCGTCGCCGATATCAATATGGATATGTACCTCCCGCTCTTTCCGCTGAAATACCTCGAAGTCCAGGGGCTCGGCGAATCCACTCTGGGCGACGATGTACGTGCGGTTGCTGGACAGGCGGGTGTACAGGTACAAGCCGACAAGGAACCGGAACACAATCGTTTCATCCGCAGCGATCAGTACAGCTTCATTAAGAAGGGCGTTCCGGCACTTGCGTTCAAGTTCGGTTACATTCCCGGTACACCGGAAGAGAAGATCTTCAAGGCCTGGTATACCGAGCGATACCACGCGCCCTCAGATGACTTGAGCCAGCCCGTCGACCTCGCGGCCGCCGCGCAATTCAACGCTATCCTCGAAAATTTGGCATTGCGTGTCGCCGACGCCGATCACCGCCCGGAGTGGAAACAAGACAGCTTCTTCCGCCGGTTCGTCCAGTAGTAGCGAATCGTTGTCGACAGCCTCTCGCCAGCTACAGATAGGTCGAAAACCTGCCACATCAGGACGTCATCCGCTGGGAACCGGCCGCATCCATCGTTTCGATTTAGCGCCGCCGCCAACTGGCAAACGGAGGTTATCCAGAAACAGGCTTGGAGGAAATCAACCGCGATTTCCTCGAAGAGGACTTCTGGCTCGGAATAACTTCCGATTGAACCTGGTCCATCCGCAATCGCTAGCAAATCTTCCGACAAGCCGACTCCTGGCCCGGGAAGGATTTCCCGTTGGTCCGTAATCCGTGAACAAACACACAACAAAGACGACTGGTCGAAATCACGGTGCACGAAAGATCGGTCGGGAAATCAGTGTGGAATTCCATTAGGAAGATTGTTATCCATGTTAGATGCTTCCGCGATGCCGCTCGATTTCAGACATCACCGCTCGATATTCGCCATCCGAGTGCAAGCTTCCGATAGCTTTGCGCAGAGCTGCGTTGACGGCCGGATCATTGGAATACCGGTTAGCCGCGTCCAGCAGCACACGCGCCATATCCCCCTCTGAGGAAATGCCGGTTGCCGACTGAATCGCCGCAATCGCCATCGCGCTCGAAGTGCCCGGCTTGTCGAGCAGCGCCGTCAGAACGTGAGAGCGATCTCCATCTGAATGGATGCTCTCCGCAGCAGCAAAGAAAGCATCGCGAACCGGCTCAATATTCGCCCCAGCGAGGTCTACAAGGACACGCGCTTTGTCCCCGTCCGACGAAATTCGCTGCGCTGAATTCGCGATTCCTCCAAGGGTGTCTGTCCCAATTCCCTGCCGGTGTACGAGTGTCACAAGCACCTGCTGGTGGTCGCCATCGCTCGAAATCGAATTCGCCGCGTCAAAGAA
>PLEA01000061.1 GCA_003136335.1 Acidobacteriaceae bacterium
ACGTGTTCCTTGCCCGCCTTCTGATGGATGCCGACAATCTGGGACGGCTGCGATGGGTTCAGAGACTTGATTTTGTCGGCAGTCTTGACCCGCTTGCCGCCGATGATGAGATCATATTCGCGGCCCAACTGGCCGCGAACCTTGGCGACGGCGGCGCGCATGCGGCGCGCGTTATCTTCGTTGCGGAAGTCAAAAAATGGCTCAGTGACAAACGGACCCTGATGCAGGGTCGTGCGCGCCCGGACAGGGGCTTCGAGCGTTGCCATGGGAGAAATCCTTTCGAAGATGACAGATCAGATATAAGGGTTTGTCTATGTAGTTTACACCCCATACCAAGGCGAGAGCTTGCGTGGGTGAAGCCTCCAAAGGCGGCTGGGTTCTAGCGTCGACCCGGCACAACCGAGATAGCGGGTATATATCATTTTTTTTGCTCCGTTCCGCCAAAATGTCTGTTTTCAGGGCCGCCAGGCAAGAACAACACCAGACGGTTCCTGCTTTGGCGATTTCCTTTTTCCATCATCTACTCGGAGCAAGAATCTGTAATCACAATCTGGGCCGTCGCCCACGGCAGCAGGCGGCCCGAATACTGGGCACGGCGACCGAAATAACAGGGATTGATTCTTGCGAGCTATCTCAAAGCAGTTTTATTGTCCGGGACTTCCCATCCCAAACAGGCACGTGTTTGGAAATGAGGCTCTTGAATTCCTTGAGCTGGTCCGGGGCAAATGCTCTCTTCGGAAACAGGTACATCACAGCATCCGTGACGAGTGCAAACGCATCATCCCCCTCAATGACTCGCGAAAATGCCTCCCACTTCAACTCGCCGCGAGCCACCGGCGAGACTGTGATGATAGCGTCGTCTGTTATCGTGGCGTCGTATTCCATTCTCGCTACCGCGCATGCATACACCTTCCGTGCTTTTCTGCGAGAACTCTGGAGGCCGCAGACTAGAAAACAGAACCCAAAAGGCGACATGCCGAGGAGAACTCTGTCAGGATGCGTGACCCCTGCTCCTGTCAAAAACGGGGCCCCAATCAGTAGACAGCGTGCAATGACTGACGCAAAACGGATGCGGTGCAATCGCGGCACCAGCCTGTCAGCGGTCACACAAATGTCCTCGAAGTCTTCGATGCGATTAAGAGTAGTGAACCTGCATAAGGGTAATGATTTCTAAGGATCAATCCATTATCAAGATTACCGACGTGAAGAGATACCGTACCTAGTTATGGACGACCTGCTGATTCTTTCGCTCCTTCGGAGCTTGCTGATTGTCTGGCTTGCTTTCCCACGGCTTGCGCCGTGGGCTGTGTTCTTGCGCCGCTTCGCGGCTTCACGGGTGGAGCTTCGCTCGACGGACAGCCAGGGGCGGCTGTCCCAACAAAATCAGTTTCTTCCGCCGCGCCGCAGGTGATGCTGTCGGGCGTAACCTCAATGGATTTCAGGTTCAGGGATGGGCGCGGTGCCTTCGAGAAAGTCGAAGTCGCATCCTGCGTCCGCTTGCTGTATGTGCTGCATGAAAAGACTGCCGTAGCCTCGAGGATAGATTCCTTCTCTAGGCCGCCAAGCTGCGCGTCGGCGGGTGAGTTCTTCGTTGCTGACTCGCATGTTCAGTTGACGGGCGGGAACATCAAGATCAACGACATCGCCTTCTTTCAACAACGCCAAAGGGCCGCCTACAAAACTCTCCGGTGAGACATGAAGTACGCAGGTGCCATAGTGGGTGCCACTCATCCTGGCGTCGGAAATGCGGACCATGTCCCTTATCCCTGCGGCGAGGAGTTTCTGGGGGATTGGCAACTGGCCCCATTCGGGCATTCCGGGGGCACCTTTCGGGCCCGCGTTGCGCAGGACGAGAACACTGTCGGCGTCGACATTGAGGGCGGGGTCGTCGATTCGCGCGTTCATCTCGTCGTAGCTATCGAAAACGATGGAGGGGCCAGAGTGCTTGAGGAGGAGCGGTTCAGCGGCGGCGGACTTGATGACCGCGCCATTGGGAGCAAGATTGCCTCGGAGAATGGCCAAGCCTGCCGATCCGTAGACAGGATTGTCGAGCGTTCGAATCACATCTTTGTTATAAATTTCCGAGCCGGAAATATTTTCACCCAGAGTTTTTCCGGTGACCGTTCGGGCGCTCAGGTCCAGATCAGGCGCGAGTGCTTTCAGCAGAGCCGAGAGGCCTCCTGCATAATAGAAATCCTCCATCAGATACTTGCCGCTCGGCCGAATATTGGCCAGTACAGGAGTCTTGGCAGAGAGTTGATCAAAACGATCGAGCGCCAGCTTGATCCCAGCTCGCCCAGCCAAGGCCAGAATGTGAATGACGGCATTGGTCGAGCCCGCGAGCGCCAGCACGGCGATGATCGCGTTGTCGAAGGACGAGGTGTTCAAGATGTCCCTTGGCTTGAGATCCTCCCACACCATCTCCACGATTCGGCGGCCGGAAAAGTTCGCCATCCTGGGATGGTTCGAATCCACGGCGGGGATTGAACTGGCACCCGGTAAAGAAAAGCCCAGGACCTCTGCCACGCTGGTCATGGTGGAGGCGGTCCCCATGGTCATGCAGGTTCCGGGCGAGCGGGCGATTCCGTTTTCGATTTCTTGCCAGGCCTGGAGGTCGATGTTGCCGGCGCGGCGCTCGGACCAGTACTTCATTACATCGGAGCCGCTGCCCAGAACCTGAGCATGCCAGTTGCCGCGAAGCATGGGTCCGGCAGGAACGAAGATGGCGGGAAGATTCATGCTGATCGCGCCCATCAGCAGCGCAGGTGTCGTCTTGTCGCAGCCGCCCATCA
>PLEA01000683.1 GCA_003136335.1 Acidobacteriaceae bacterium
TAATCGCGCGTGAACTGACGAAAATACATGAGGAGTTCCTGCGGGGCGATCTTGCAGAACTGCTACTGCGTAACAGTCAACAGCCAGCGCGAGGTGAAATCACGCTCCTGATTGGCGCCGACGCTGATGAAGGTGCGCACCCTGTTATCACGCAGCCCCTTCACGCTCGCGTCGAACAAATTATTCGCGAACAGAGTGTAGACCGCAAAGCGGCGCTTAAGCTCGCCGCCCGAGAGCGCGGACTTAGCAAACGTGAAGCGTACAAACAGCTTCTGAGTGATCGCGAACCCATCATTTAGTGTGTCACTTATTCTGAGCCATACGTCCAAAGGGGGGCAGGCTTACGCTATTGTCGTCCCAGCGGGCTCGTACTTGTTTCTCTCACCAGAACGCAACATCACGCGGGGAATGCTTTCAGCAAAGAATGCGTCGACACGGTCGAGGACTTCTTGTGCCGTGTGTCCGGTATGCACCTGGCGCCGCAGCTCAGCGCCGTTGCGCACTCCATGGGTAAACAGCGATGCAAACTGCTTCATTTTACCAATCGCATCGGGAAGACCTGCATCGGTCAAATGTCGAAAGTACGCTGAAAGCAAGCGATAGCGATCGACGTCGCTGGGCTCGTCATATTGCCCGGTCGCCGCGAACTGTGCGATCTGGCGGAAAATCCACGGATTCGAAGACGCGCCCCGTCCAATCATAACCGCGTCGCATCCGGTCTCGTGAATCATGCGCGCGGCGTCCGCGGGGGTGCGGATATCTCCGTTGCCGATGACCGGCATGCAGACAGCACGTTTTACGGCGCGAATCACCTTCCAGTCAGCTGCACCCTCGTAGCCTTGCTTGCGGGTTCGCGGGTGCACGGCGATGGCTTCAACTCCTACAGCTTCAGCCAAGCGCGCGACCTCGACGGCCACAATGCTGTTCTCGTCCCATCCGGAGCGTATCTTAATGGTCAGCGGTATGCGCACCGCGGCACGCACTTCGCGAAGGATGCGCGCAAGTTCATTGAGGTCGCGCAAAAGGCCAGAGCCGCCGCATTTCACCACTTTTTTTGCAGGGCAGCCCAGATTGATATCCACAATGTCAAATCCCAGATCTTCTACCAAACTAGCTGCGCCGGCCAGTGTGTGCGCGTCCGCACCGAANNCCGCAGCCGCCAAGCGCGCGAATCATGCGACGAAAAATGGTGTCGGTGACTCCAGCCATGGGAGCCAGCACAGTGGCGGGTGCAATGACCAGGTCGCGAATGGCGAGTGCGGAGGGCACGTTTATTTTTTCCCCAGCGATTCTTTTGGCCTCATAAGCATACCGATACGACGCACAGGATTGGGGACAGCGCCTTACAATACGCTCGGGTCGAGGGTAGAGGATTCAGGCGTCTCGGTGAGAGAGGCCTGGGTTGAACGCCGAGCAGGCTGCGCGTTGGGCGCGGTCGTTTCATCAGGCGCCGTACGAGGTGCGCCCGGGTTAATGTGGGGTCGTTGCCCGGAAAGTTGCGTAGCGGTAGTTGCAACATCTGCGGGTGCAGCCTCGTTCGATCCGACTGCGGACGCCGAACTCAGATCCTGATCTTGTTGTGACGACACACACGGCGATGTTGCCGGGGCGGTGGATATGGACTCTGCGGGCCGGAAAAGATCGAGCCGCAACAGCCGCCGTTGCAGTGCGGAGCTATATCCGGTCCATTCTTTATCGCCACCAGGGACGCCGAGTACGGCGCGAGCTGCGGCCATCTTCGAGTCCAAATCGTCCAAGTAATGCAACACCAAGGCTTCGCGGAACATAGGCAATTTAGGCGAGCCGAATTCATATTGGCCATGGTGGCTGATCAAAAGATGCTTGATCAAAGTCTTGAGGTCGCCAGGGAAACCGTCGATTGCATCCATCTTCTTGGTGATCTGCTCGAGTTCGAGAATGATGTGGCCGAGCAATTGCCCTTCGGTCGTGTAACTGATGGCGCGTTCGTAACAAAGTTCGTCGAGCTTCCCGATGTCGTGCAGGATCGCGCCCGTAATCAACAGGTCGGCGTCGAGCTCGCGGTAATGGCCGGCTACTACGCGGCACAAGTCGCACAAGCTCACCATGTGTTCGAGCAATCCTCCGAGAAAAGCGTGGTGCATCACTTTTGCAGCGGGGGCGCGTTTGAGACGCGGCACGATGGCCGGATCTTCAATCACGCTGGTCAACAGACGCTTAAGCCAGGGAGTGCTGACGGTGCCAGCGTGGGCGCACAAGCGCAGGTAGAGCAGTTCCACATCTTCGGTGGTATGTGGAAAATAGTCGGAAAGATCGATTTCTTTCGGATCCGCACGGCGAATCTTATCGATCGCAAGCTGGGTTTTGTTGCGGTAATTTTCGACTCGCGCCTGGAGCTTGACGATGTCGTCACGATCGAAGGCGGCGAGGACATATTCGACATTCTCCCAAATGCGCGCTTCAATCGTGCCCGTGCGATCGCTCAATTCCAGGCGCAGAAAGGGTTTGCCCTCACGCGTGGCGCGCAGCTCTTTTTCGCCCACTAAAAGGAAAGTAGTGACACTGGTGTCGGGAGCGAAATCAGCGACGTAGGCTGGCTTCATACCCCATTCTTTTTCTTACTGGAGGCACGGCTGGCCTTTTTCTTGTCGCTGTCGTCGGGCGTTGCGGGCACCTCGTCGATACTGGAT
>PLEA01000477.1 GCA_003136335.1 Acidobacteriaceae bacterium
AGATGGCCATCTACATCTCGGAAGTGGGCGACCCAGTCGGTTGGCGTGACTTGGTGCGGTTCAGAGGTAAAGGAGACTCCCTGAGAGGTCAAGTCCCGGTGGGCTGCTCTTACGGTCTCTACCTGAAAGACAACTTCTGTTGCTCCAGTTACGTTGGGCGCAGCATGAACGTGTCCGCGACTCAGCCCCAGCATTACAGTTCCGCATTGCAACAGGGCCAGTTGGGGCTCCTGCATGATCACCTTAAGACCCAGCTTTTCCTCATAAAACGCCAGCGCCTGTGGCACATCGCGTACGCCGAGCATGATTGCGCTGATCTGAGAAAGTCGGACATTTTGCTGCATAAAGGCCCCCCGCTTGATCTATTGAGTCGAACTGCTTAAACTACTTAGCATTGCTAATTAATACGGCGTGCAGCAGCCTGTGTCAAGACAATAATTAGCATAGCTAATTGATGGTGAAAAGAATCCAAATCGAAAACCTGGCCGACCACCTACACAGTGCCGCCATCCGCTTGCTCCGCCTTGTTCGTGTGCAGGACACGGCCAGCGGGATTGCCCCAGCCCGGCTGTCGGCGCTATCAGTGATCGTTTTTGGTGGGCCAGTTTCTCTCCGTGGTTTGGCCCGAGCTGAACAGGTAACGCCCCCAACCATGAGTCGCATCGTGGATGCGCTCGAGGTTGATGGCTTGGCACGTCGGCGTGTCAATCAGCAGGACCGCCGGGCATTGTTGATCGAGGCAACGGAAAAGGGAGCGGCTATGCTGAAGGAGGGCCGCAAGCGACGAGTGAAGTTCCTAGCCTCGTATCTCTCCCAGCTGGATACCTCAGAGCTTTCAGACATTGAGCGCGCCGTGCGGGCAGTCCAAAAGGCATTACAACAGCAATGATTCTGGTTTGAGTCTTGGAGCTTCGAAGGAGCCGCCCTCCTCTACTCGCCTACTGCTTGGGTTCTGGAAAACGCGCGCACCAAGTGGCTTGCCGCGCGCTCCGCCGAACTGTTGCCTGTGCCATACTTCCACGTTGTCTTCACCCTGCCGCATGAGTTATCCGCGCTGATGCTTCAGAACAAGCGTCTGCTCTACGACTTGCTCTTCCGGGCAAGTTCCGCCACCTTGCTGGAGGTCGCTCGCGATCCAAAGCATCTTGGAGCCGCCATCGGCCTGCTCAGCGTGCTCCATACCTGGGGACAGAACCTCCAACATCATCCCCATGTCCACTGCATCGTTCCGGCTGGCGGACTTGCACCGGATGCCTCTCGATGGATTACGGCTTCTTCACGCTTCTTCCTTTCGGTGCGCGTGCTCAGCCGCGTCTTCCGTAGCAAGTTCAGCGCTGAACTGCGGCGGTTATTCGATCAGGGCAAGCTCCAGTTCCACGGCTCATTGACACAGCTTGCCGATGCCGCGCAGTTCCGTCGCTTCCTGCGGCAGCTCTTCCGCAAGGAGTGGGTTGTGTACGCCAAGCCGCCCTTCGGCGGTGCGGAACATGTGCTTCAGTATCTGGCTCGCTACACCCACCGCGTCGCCATTTCCAATCATCGTCTCGTCAGTTTCACCGGTGATCGCGTTTCTTTCCGCTGGAAGGATTACGCGCACGGCGGCAAGCAAAAGGTCATGACCGTTTCCGCAGATGACTTCCTACGTCGTTTCCTCATCCATGTGCTGCCCCGTGGATTGGTCCGCATCCGGCACTTTGGACTGTTCGCGAATCGTCGTCGTACTGCTTCACTCGCACGCTGCCGCTCGTTGCTTGAGGTATCTGTATCTGCGACTCCGGCAGATGAAACTACCACCCAGCTGCGCTGCCCGGCATGCTCCGGCCCCATGTTGATCGTCGAGCGGATGACGACCTCGCAGCTTCACTTCCGTTCGGACCTGACGATCGGCAACCAGCCAAGGTGCGCTCTCAACAGTTCCTGATCTTCCCCTATGGCTCAATCAGCTTTTATCCACGTCGCACGTCCATCAGCTCTCCTAGCCAAAGCGCCCGTGTGTCTGCTCGACCTCGAGTGACATGGAAATAGGCTCACTACTCTCGCCTATGCAAACACCACTACGCCTCTGTCATCCGCTGTCGCGGCCTGCGCTGCCCCACTTCACCCTCGCGATGCCACTCCAGAACTACATCTCGCACATCGAAATCCCATAGCTCTCACCGCGTCCGCCGTCAGCGGCTTCCTTCAAACGGCCCTATCAAAACTGCCCCGCCTGCAGGCCCTCAACACAATCAAGCTTCTTCTCGCCGGGGCACTCCTGATAGGGTCCTAGCGTTTATCGGGATCTATCGTTGGTGAATCGTCTTGCGATACCAGGCTACGATTCCTTTAGGATGCCAACGATCCCTCTATCTTGCAGAAAGCAAGCCGCAGGAAAGCAAACCGCGAGACAACTGCCGGTGGTACCTCGCCCATGTAAGGGTCAATCTCGCAACACTCGGGCTGGATCGGTACGTGTAGCGCGCCATGCAGGCAGAAGACAAGCTGCGACTGAGGCGATCGTCATCACCGCCACTGCCGATGCGAATGCCAGCGGGTCGTTCGGACTGACATTGTAGAGAAGCGTTCCTAATAATCGCGTCAATGCAAGTCCCGCAATCGCGCCACAGAGGACGCCGACTGCAGTTAATCTCAAGCCGCGCGAAATCACCCGACGAAACAGATTGGCCGCGCCGGCACCAAGAGCCATGCGCAGCCCAAGCTCGCGGTTGGCCTGCGCTACGGAATAAGACATCACGCCATACAGGCCGATGGCAGCGAGGAGAAGCGTCAATCCTCCCAAGATCGAAACCAAGGTTACGGCAACGAGTTGCGGCGAGGTTGAGCGATCAACCTGTTCCTGAAACGTGATCGTCTCGTAAAGGGCAAGGTTCCCGTCCAGTGCGTGCACTTCGCGGAGCAGGGCGGCCGAAATGCTCTGCAAAGGTTGGGTTGTGCGGATATTCAAGGCCGGTCCGATTACGAAATCCTGCAGCAGCGGCACATAGAGAAATGGCTTTGGGCTCTCGCGCATGCTCTCGTACTTGGAGTCTGCGGCTACACCGATGACTCGCACCCAGCGGCCCTTCACTTGAAGGCGCCGATCGATGGGATCCTGATCGCGCCAGTATCGTGCAGCCATGGTTTGATTCACTATGGCGACCAACGACGCGTTTTCGTCATCGGCACGGGTGAATTCGCGACCGGAGAGCAGAGGTATACCCAAGGTGGCAAAGTAGTCAGGACTGACCTGGTTGTAGTCGACGGTAGGTTGCTCTTCCAGCGGAGGTTGGTAGCCGTCAACCGCGATAGGCGTAGAAGAGTATGTTCCATAGCCCAGTGGGGTCACGCGGGCGAATGCGGCAGACTCCACGCCAGGTAGCGCCCTGACGCGAGCAATCAGCTCCTCCTGAAAAGTCTTGGCGCGCGGCACGTCGTATCCAGCTGGGATCAAAGACACCCCGGTCTGCACCACATTTGTCGTTGAGAAACCCGGGTTGGTGGTTCGAATCTTTTGCAGGCTTTGCAGCAGCAGCGCCGCTCCAACCAGCAGAACAAAGCTCAGACAAACCTGGAAAACGACCAGGCCCGAGCGCACCCACGCTGTTCCCCGGGCGCCGACCACACCCGACGACTCCGCTTTCAGGGCGCCGGCAAGGTCGAGGTTGCGGGTTTGAAGCGCAGGGACCAATCCGACAATAAGCGTGGCGATCAAGCAAATACCGGCACTCAGCGACATCACACGCCAGTCGATTTCCCCAGGCAGGTACATCGCCACTCCGGAGCGCGCCGGGAGGAGCAGTACGAGCGCGTGCCGGCACCAGTACGCAACCAGGAGTCCGGCGGCTGCTCCAAGCGTCGAGAGGATCAAGCCTTCCGTGAGAAGTTGCTTCAACAAGCGAGCACGGCTGGCCCCGATGGCGAGCCGAACTGTCATTTCGTGGCGACGGGCAAATGACCTGACCAGCTGCAGGTTGCCCACATTCGCGCAGGCGATGAGAAGAACAAACGCCCCCACCGCCAGCATGGTCTCGAGTGTGGGAAGCAGAGTGCCGGCGTTATTGAAAGGGGTTTGCCACAATCGCCACAGCCTCAGGCCGCGTCCGCGGTTCGTGGCTGAGTAGTTGTTCTCCAAGCGGGTTGCGATTGCCGAGATTTCTTCCTGGGCTTGCGCACGAGTAACCCCCGGCTTGAGTCGTACATAGGCTTCTATCCACCGCGCGCCGCGGTCCTCGAGTTTATATCCGCCGCTTTCGAAGGTTGCTTCCATTGACGCCGGAACCCAGAACTGCATCGCCCAGCCTACGAAAGTTCCATAAAACCCCTCCGGCGCCACACCGATGATGGTGTGCGGAACGTTATTGAGCCGCTGTGTCTTCCCGACGATTTGTGAATCGCTTTTGAAGCGGCTCCGCCAAAGCTGATAGCTAATTACTGCAACAGGGTGAGCGTCGCTTCCTACATCTTCGCCGGGCTCGAAGCCGCGACCAAGCACAGGATGAACACCAATCGCGTCGAAATAATTGGCTGAGACGATGCTGCCGGTCGTCTTTTCGGCGCGCTCACCGATATTCAGCGTGCTGCTGGTAATCTTGCTCACGAAGAATGCGTCACACAGCGTGCAGCTTCTCTGCAAATCAAGGAAGTCCGGCCACGAAATTCCCATCGCACCGGTCTCGCCACGCGCCGTTCCGGCCAGGGCGAGCAGCCTTTCCTGGTGGGCTACTGCCGGGTACGGACGGAATAGGATCCCTTCGATCCAACTAAGTACCGCAGTATTAGCGCCGATTCCCAAGGTCAGGCACAGAATTGCCAAGGAAGAAAAGCCCGGGCTGCGCCACAGTTGTCGTAGCCCATATCGCAAATCCTGAACCAGGTTTTCAATGACGCTTCCGCCGCGCGCGTCTCGGCACCGCTGCTCGATCTGCATCACGCCGCCCAGTGCGCGCAGCGCCGAGTAGCGTGCATCCTCAGGCGACATACCTGTTGCAAGGTTTTCCTTGATTTGTTGCTCGAGGTGGTCGCGAAGCTCATCTTTTAGTTCCTGATCTACCTGTTTGCGGCGGAAACGTGAGCGCAAACGCAAGGGAAGGGTATAAAGCCATTGTTCGAACGTCATCTCAAGCCTCCTTGAGCTTGACTATTCCAGAGATGGCAGCGGAAAGACGGTTCCAGTCGGCCGCCTCTTTTTCGAGTTGCTTCCGGCCCAGCCGCGTCAGAGAATAAAATTTGCTGCGACGGTTGTTTTCACTCAACTTCCAGTGAGCAGTAATCCAACCTCGTTGTTCCAGCTTGTGGAGCGCTGGGTAAAGAGAGCCATCGCTAACCCCTAGTACATCGCTGGACATTTGTTTCAGACGTTGACTAACCGCCCAGCCATTGAGCGGCTCCAACGCCAGTATTTTCAGGATCAGCATGTCCAGAGTCCCCTGAACAAGGTCCGAAGGCTTACTCAAGCAGTCTCCTCTCGGTTACCGAGTAAGATTAAACCATCATCTCTCTGTTGGCAATGGGCATCTAGAAATCGGCGGACTTCCCGACAGTCGGCCATCCAGAAACAACTGAAGGGCCCGCAAGGATCGGTAGCGGGAAGTCGGCTACGCTTCCCTTACCGACGGCTTACGAAAGAGTAGCCCGTGATCCATGAGTGAGGCCCCATGCACTGCTCACCACTTGCCACATCGCGTGAGATCAAGTTCACGCGATGGCTTAGTTCGTGAGGGATCCCAAATTCTTTGCGAAAAAGGGTGAAGTACTAACCCTCCGATGCGAAACCGAAAGGACAAAGACCTGAATTTCAGAGCGACATGGTGCCAGATGCCGCGACTTTGTCTACTGCACCAGTTCCTGGGTCATCACAGATCCGCCCATGGAAGCCAGAACCGCGGTAGCCTTCACTACTTTGTGCGTTTCCCCGGCAATCCAAATGAGTCTTTTTATCCGCGCCTCCATCCGCGGAGGATATCTCGACCCGAAACGCATTGAACGTGCCGGCAGGCACTTGAACCTGTTCCTTTCCGGCGACGGACAGGTGCAGCAATTTCACCTTCTGAGTTTGGACATCGAAGTTGCGAAAAGTCGGGCACGCCGAAATAGGTATCTCCCCCCGGCTGGATTGCGGCAGTAAGGTGATGCAATTCCGGCTAAGTTCTGATTAGCGAGACGCCTTCGGCACTACTCGTCGCACCCATTTCATCCTTTTTCCTGTGTAGCTGACGGGTTCACAGGACTCCTTTTTGCAAAAGATACTCGATAATTACGAAAGCCACGGCCATGATTCCCATGCTCAAGCGATTTGGCAGCAGATCGCGCCAGTGGAATTTATTGCTCATAGGGAACACACAATACGTTGTCCTGCAACAATTCTGAGGAACTAGCTCGATAAGGATGGTCTAAGTAGTTGTATCAGCAATGTTCGTAGTTCGGCCAACTCGGCGGACTCTGGTTATCCGCTTCTTGCCCTCGTTAGACGCGTTTTACTGAAATGCGTCATTGCTACATGTTGACGCATAGCACGTCCATTGCCAAGAATTATCGTACCTCGCCCTGTTATGGTGCCGGGTCCACTGCGAGGGCCAACTTTTCGATCAAAGCGTTGCTTCGCATGTCGATGCTTGCGTCCCGGACAAACTGGACGAAAGTTTCAACGTTTTCTGCAAAAGTCCCCGAGCGAAGGCTTCTTTGGCCTCAGGACTTGAGGCGAGCGGACAGTCCCGTCTTTGGGAGACCTGAATGACGTTAGAAAATGAATCTTCGAGTTGGTGGATCATGTCAGAATGCTGGCTCGGAGAAAGTAATCGATCTCGTATATCTGACAACAGAGCGTCCAGCATCTCCAAGTCCGCGAACGGATCGAGGACCCGGACACTTGTGTGCCAGTCCGCCGCATAAATTATCGTGCAAACTCCGTTTTCTAGGTCGCCGGATGTGATGAAGATTGCAGCAATCGAAACGCTCTTGTCGCTGAGAACGTTCGGTACATAATGTAAGAGACAATACTCAACATTGCCGGATGCGGTCATGCCACTCCTCCTTCCAGAGTTATTATCACGAAGGCGATTGCGAAATACAGTCTTTCGTGTAGCCCATTCTTTTTTCCTTCGGGAATTCCTCTTTTGGGAAACTCGGACGTAAGACATATTTTGCCGCATTTGATCTACCCTGGATCATTTCGGTACAGTCTCTAGTTCATTTCGGGACAGTCTAGGTTGTTCACAAGTTTTTCCACAGCCTCAATGTGACATCTCTCACAGACTTCAATTCAAGATGAGCTTAGTGTGTGATTCACTGCCCAGCACCTCCGAGCACAAAGGGTCCGAAGTTCTCCCGACACTGCGAAATACGGTATTTCGCAGCCAGGGAAACTAGCTGATAACGCGCTTGCGAAAGCAGCGAGAACCGTTTCTTGGAGCGGGGTGTTGGCGTGAACATAGTCGCAGTGCAACATATCAGAAGAATGCGCGGAGGAGCGCAAGGACACCTTATGCGCTGCTCCGATAATCATTTCTACATTGTGAAGTTTTGTAACAATCCGCAGCATCGGCGTGTACTGGCGAATGAGATGCTGGCAACGCGCTTGGCAGAGCAGACAGGGTTACCAGTGCCTGCGACGGCAGTCGTGGAAGTGGACGAGTGGTTAGTAAAACACACGCCAGAGTTACAAATCCAATTGGCGCATACTGTTGTCCAATGCCAGCCGGGGTTGCACTTCGGCTCGCGGTATGTCGTGAACCCGCTAGAGGGACAGGTGTTTGATTACTTGCCGATGGCAATGTTGGACAGAGTACGCAATTTGGAAGCATTTGCCGGGATGCTGGTGGTAGACAAGTGGACTGGTAACGTCGATGGGAGGCAAGCAGCTTTTTGGAGAAAGTTGCGAGAGCGGAAGTACACTGCGACCTTTATCGATCAGGGATACTGTTTTAACGCGGGTGAGTGGACCTTTCCCGATCATCCTTTGCGCGGAGTGTATGCGAGAAACGAAGTGTATGTCGGTGTAAGGGGTTGGGAATCGTTCGAGCCGTGGCTTTCGCGGATTGAAAACATGGAAGAGCAGGTTGTGTGGCGGCTAGCGGCGGAAATTCCTCCAGAGTGGAACGGCGGAGAGTGGAATTCGCTGGAGAACCTAGTTAGACATCTGATCTCCAGGCGAGGGGCGGTGCGGGACTTAATTAGAGCTTTTCGAGATTCCGTACGAAATCCTTTCCCAGAATGGCATCACCAAAGGTCGCATACGAATCGTTTCACTAGGTTAGAGAGCGCCTGAGCTTGCTGAACGCAAACGGAAGATTCGGGAATTCACAATACCTTGAGAAGCGTCTCTCCCTTCGCTTGATTTATTTTAGCGCAAACAGAACGGCCTACGTCGTTCCCCGAGAAGGATCGTCCACTTCGAGCAAGCCGGCGAGAAGAGGGCTGAGTACGGAGATGTGCTCATCAAGCGATTGGCCAAAGACTTCTCGGGCTCGTTTGGGCAAGGCTTTGGAGCACGCAATCTTGCCCAAATGAGGAGCTTTTATCCGGCGTGGCCTCAGGGCAAGATTTTGCAGACACCGTCTGCAAAATTGCCTTCCATAGGTAGAAAGCTTTCATCTGCGCCAGATTCCGGCGTGAAAAACCCCTCCCGAAGCGCTTCGTCAATTCAATCGAGAGACGCGCAATCAGAGCTTCCCCGTAGCCGGCGCGAAAAGAGCCGCGCTGTTCATGTTCGACGATTTGCCGTCCGACCAGCCAATAAGTAACAGTGATCGTCTGGTTCACGACCCTGCCTGCCGTGGCACGCCCGGTCTCGACGAGACCGACGACATTGTCGAGAAGCCGCTTGTAAGAATGCGGCTCCGGATTCCTGGCCACCCTGGCGGGCGTTCGCTTTTCGGGCATGCGGTTATTCTCTCTCAACTGGTCAAGTCCGTTGAAATCTGTCTCCCTGCAGAATTTACGGCTATGCGAGTCGGAACAATGACGCGCATTCATTGCCGCCCGAAGTGCGTTGAGCCTTAGCAGACGCACTTGGTCGTGATAGAGATTAAGAAACTTCGGGCGAGCACCTCTTCGATCATCGATCAGATCACACGGTATCTCGGATGGGTCAAACAACATGTCGCAACCCCTCGACAATCCGTTCGCGGCATTCTGATCACGGGTCGGCCTGATGAGAGATTGCGGTACTCGCTTCGCGCTCTTCCCAATATTCGCCTCATAACACTGAACATCTCGCTGACCCCGGATGAAGCCGACTGACGATTGTGGGAGAGCGTGGCCACGGCTCGCGCCGACTTCCTGACCGTGAGCCGCTCGGCGCTGTTCTATATGACTGTTGTCGGCCCGGAACGAGCATTCAGTTCATCCCAAGTCTTCACAACGAGGCAATCTTTCTCCGTGTTCTTGATCTGTTCAACTTTCCAGCCTTCTCTATTGGTAATGAAACTCCCGCATCCGCTTGGGTGAGAGTTAGCCAATACCCAGTATGGGCCCGCGGTTCCTGCGCTTGGATCGCGGAAGGAATGCTGATCCATCCATGCCGGCACGCAAAGAAGTTTGAGACTGCTGCACTCCCTGAGACGTTCCATCATGGCAACGTCCGCGTGGGCGTCATTGCATATCAAAGCCCCAACGTAGACGCCCTTAGAGCAAGAGGGGTTGCAGCAGTTTGTTGGCTCATCGGGGCAAGGCTTATAGTGTTGATGACCGCCGAAGCTCTTTTTGTGACACAGCAAGCGCCACGGAACTGGGGCGCTCAGGTCGCTGTCGACAAGATACGCAGAATTCAGGTGCTGAGAATTGACGCGGTCATCGGCTGCTTCCAGCAGGCTCGTGACGAACACAATCACATACATGCGAGAGAACTCGGCGAGTCGGACTAAGGTGCCCTTCGCCGTAACTCTGGGCTGTTTGGGTTCGCGGTCGTTGAAGTCCGCCCCGAAATTAAACGCCTCCGGCAGTACGATC
>PLEA01000668.1 GCA_003136335.1 Acidobacteriaceae bacterium
ACGTGTGCACCCCCCGCGGCGCGATACGCGCGCTGCCTTCTTCAAGCTTCAGGTCTACAGCAGGGTCGAGGGCACGATTCGTCGCGCGTCCGACAGTATCCAAGCTGAAGCTGCGAGCCTCGACGGTGACGGCGAGCGGTGTCAATCCGTTGTTAGTAATAGAAAACTCGCCTCGACACTTTTTGCTGCATTCTACAATTATCGGAGACACGGTTTGCGCTGAAGCCGCCAGGCTGAAGCACACCATCTGTAGGACTACCAAGCACAAAACTCTCTTCATATTCCGTTTTCCCCTTCAGAAAGAAAAACGCCAGGCGCACCGCAACGGGCACGCACCTGGTCGCTGTGCTCAGAAATTTACGTGGCCTGAGCGCTGATGGTGATGGTGCCGG
The DNA here is from genome assembly GCA_003136335.1 of Acidobacteriaceae bacterium. The sequence continues at coordinate 393 of PLEA01000668.1, forward strand.
CGTAGCCGCCAGCCGATACGGCGAAAGGAGTAGGACTGGTCAGCGAAAGCAGCAGGTTATCCGAGTGCGTTCCCTGAGCCGTAACACCGATCCCGCCAAAGATCTGCGGGCAGATAGCGCCCGGATTCCCCGCGGCGACGTTGACATTGGCCTGCGTGCAAGCTGCGGCCGTACCGCTGTTGATCGATGCAAACACATCGCTGGCTGGAATATTCAGGGTGCCGTCCGTCAAAGCGGCGGTAATGCTTGCGAAGTAGGCGACCGTGAATACGTTTCCGCCGCCCACCGCAAGGTTCCAGCTGGTTACCACCGCGATTGGAGCGGAAGCCGTGGCATGCTTGGAATCTGTCGAAGTGAAGACGATGCTGCCCGGTGTGGCCGTAACCGTCATAGAACTATTGACCGCAAAGGTCATGGATACTGCGGCCGCATTACTGGTTGTTTGGGCCTTTGACTGAGGGGCCGACAAGAGGATAAGCGCGAGTGTAGCGATGACAAAAGATAGTATTTTAAAGGCTTTCAAGTTATACACCCCATCTTTCATTTTTAGACTTATGCGACCCGAAGCAGCCGCAAGTTTTGTGAAGGGTACGAAAGGGGGGGGCGTCTAACTGTATTGACCCAGGTAGATGCTGGAGCGACTGTACGCGTGAGAAAACCTTTAGTCCATGGTACTTTCGTTATGCTGTGCGCGAATGCCCGCGAAATACAACGCTGAGCCGTTCCCGCTCATCGTGCCTGGTATCGCGCGCACGCCTCGATGCAAGCGGCTCAGTGCCTTTCGCCCGCGGCGATGTACTGGTCGAGCGATTGTTTATACGCAGCGTTATCGGGCGCGAGCGCAAGCGCTTTGCGCTCCGCCTCCACAGCCTTGGCATACTGCCCCGCCTGGTAATAACTCAGCGCCAGCGTATCCAGATACTCGGGACTGTTTTGCGCCGCGACCGCCTTTAACGCCATATTGACGGCCTCTGGAACGTTTCGCACTCCCGATTGCCGCGACGTTGCCAGCAGCACGGCCAAATTATTAAAAGCATCCGTATAGCCCTGGTCCGCGGCTTTCCGGTACCACCGGATCGCTTCGGCGTCATCGGGAAAAACGCCGTAACCATTCGCGTACAGCGCCCCCAACCCAAATTCGCCTTCGGCCAAGCCCTGATCGGCCGCTTTGCGCATCCACTTCGCCGCCTCCCCAACATTCTTGGGAATGCCGAGGCCCTGCAGATTCATGACGGCGAGATTATGCTCGGAGCGCGCGTCCCCCTGCACGGCTGCCAATCGCAGCCACTTCGCCGCTTCGGCATTGTCCGCACGCACCCCGCGGCCCTGGACATACATTTCGGCAAGGTAGCGTTCACCCTCGGCATCATCCTGATCGGCGGCTTTGCGAAACCATTTCACCGCCTCCGCATCGTCCGCGGCCACGCCATCGCCCGACTCATAAGCCAGGCCCAGTTGCACCTGTGCTCTGACATCTCCTGCACCGGCCCGGTTCTTGAGTTCGGAGAGCGCCTGCTGTTTGGCGTCCTGAGGAATAACACTCGCAGACGTGCCACTCGCGACGGCCACAACGAGAAGTAGCGCCGCTGCCAGCCTAATTAATCGGCCCTGAAACACGAAGCCTCCACTCAACACAGTAGACGCGTCGCACCCGGCGCGAATCAAGCACGAAAATCAGCCCTCGCCGCCCTCGATGCGAAATATTTCATCGCTCACCTCCGTCGTTCGTCTAATTCCGTCGTGCCCGTAGTCCCTCGCTCACCCCAACGGGGTGATCCGTTTATCACAGATCACTCGTCTGTAGCGAGTGCGAAGTGCGTCTGCACAATCGCAGCGAAAGGGCGCTATCGCGCCTTGTTCATGGACGCCTGAGGAATCTCAAGTAGAAAGCTGCGAACACCAAGACAATGCCAATATTCACTGTCAGCCGTTCCCAGAATCGGTTTCTGAAGAACACGAAATCTACACCGACTATGACGGCTGCCATCGCCACCACATAAAGCACGACAGCTACCTGTCTGCCCATTACAGGTTAGATATCACCCGTGCTAAAAGGTGACAACGCTTGCTTCCGCTGGCGAATCGCTGTAGCTTTCTCTCCACATGGCGTCTGTCATCCGCGTCCAGATCCGCCGACGGTCCCGGAAGAAGCCCCTTCTCGTTTGGTGCAATCGGAATTCAGCACCGTTAGAAGCCCGGGCCCTGCTCGTGATGGTCATGAAGAAAAGCGACACGGTTGAGAGTCTGCGCAAACTCATCTCAGTGCCCCCGGAAATCGAAGCGCGCCTACGGGCCCTATGCGCAGGTTAATCCGGTCGCTGGTAGAGAATCGAGACGAGTCTGCGATTCAGGAAACGGGTACTCGAGGAATTTGAGCGAATGATTTTCCGTACTTAACCATCGGCGCGGCCGACCGTAGCTGTGTTCGATCACGACGGCTCGATCGCAGTACCAGACACCCACGCAATCAATACAAACACGGCGACCTCGATTGCAATGCCAATAAGGATCAACGTTAGAGTAGGGTGACGTTTTAACATGTGCCTCAGAGTACCCATTTGAAAACTCTCCTTTTGGGTTCAGGGGTTGGGCAATCCATCGGCCGAACTCTTACACGCCGCGCTC
>PLEA01000123.1 GCA_003136335.1 Acidobacteriaceae bacterium
TTCCAGGTCTTTGCCATCAACTGCGCGCACCTTGGATGTCCGGTTCGCTGGTTCGCGCAGTCGAATCTCTTCATGTGTCCCTGCCACGGCGGCGCCTACTACCAAGACGGTTCGCGTGCCTCTGGACCTCCGGAGCGCGGATTATTCCAGTACCACTACAAGATTGAGGATGGAAAACTTCTCATCAAAGCTGGCGAGATGCCGACACCTGGTCAGCCCGTTGCAAGTAAGGCGGGAGGAAAAACGACGTGCGCCTGATCCAGAAACTTGGCGACTGGTTCGATCTGCGGCTGCAGATCGGTGCACCAATTCGCGAAACGGCTGATCACCCGGTTCCGCGCGAGACCGCAAGCTGGTTCTATGTTTTTGGCAGCGCCGCGCTCACATGTTTCATGCTCCAGACTGTTACAGGCATACTGCTTGCGCTGATTTATGTGCCTTCTGCGGGAGAAGCGTGGAATAGCCTCCAGACCCTTAATCATGGCGTTTCTCTGGGTTGGTTTATTCGAGCGCTGCACGGTTGGGGCTCGAATTTCATGGTCGCGATCGTCCTGATCCATATGGTGCAAGTGTTCCTCTTCGGAGCTTACAAATTTCCAAGAGAACTTACCTGGATCGTTGGTGTCTTTCTCTTACTCGTAACGCTTGGCATGGCCTTTACCGGGCAGGTATTGCGATTCGACCAGGATGCCTACTGGGGATTAGGAATCGGAGCGTCGATTGCCAGCCGCGTTCCGGTGATAGGGCCTTGGGTAGTAAACCTGATACTCGGTGGCCCCATCATTGCTGGCGCGACGCTCTCGCGATTTTTCGCGCTGCACGTGTTTGTAATCCCCGGACTGCTCATCGCCTTCGTTGGTGTGCACCTGCTCATGGTGCTGAAATTGGGAATCAACGAATGGCCTATGCCGGGACGTGTCGTCCGGCGCGCTACTTACTTGCAGGAGTATCACGACCTGACACACAAGCAGGGTGTGCCGTTCGTGCCGAACGCGGTGGGGAAAGACATCCTTTTCTCTGGCTTCATTCTTCTTTCGATCGCCGCGTGCGCGGTCTATTTTGGTCCCTTCGGTCCAAGCGGCCAGCCCGACCCAACGATCATTCAAACCGCGCCACATCCTGATTTTTTCTTTTTGTGGCTGTATGCACTGCTGTCCTTTCTTCCGCCGTCATCGGAGACACCGATATTGCTGATTGGCCCGGCAATCGCGCTGATTGTGCTGCTCGCACTTCCCTTCGTCGCGGGTGAAGGCGAGAAGAGCTGGAACCGCAGGCCGATTGCTGTACTGTCGGTTCTGCTTATCGCTGTAACGCTGGGAACGTTCACCCATCTGGCACAACATGCGCCGTGGAGCCCAGTGATGGACGCCTGGAGCAGCCAGCCGATTCCTTCACAGTATTTGACGGGACGCACTGCACTCGAGCGAAGAGGGGCTCTTGTATTTCAGGAGAAACAATGCCGCAACTGTCATTCACTCGATGACAAAGGAGGTCAGCGTGGGCCCGCTCTGGACAGTGTTGCTCTGCACCTTACTCAAGACCAACTCATCCGGCAAGTGATCCAAGGCGGAGGCAATATGCCTGCCTATGGAAAAAATTTGAGCCCGGCGGAAACAACTGCGCTCGTGGCCTTCCTTGAGACGCTCCATCCTGCTCGGCAAATGCCAGCGCGAGACGCTTCCCACGCCTCGATAATTGGAGCAAGCGCCGAGCAACCGCGCTCTCCTGGGCCCTGAAGGATATCCATGTTGGCAATCCGATTATTCCTCGTTGCGACTCTAGTCCTGGCTGAGCTGTCGTACTTGCGGGGATGGTTTCAACTTAGAACTTCCGGTAAGAACGCGATTTCGAATTGGCATCTTGGTGCTTTCACGTGTGGAGTGATGTTTGTCGGGGCCGCAGTCAATCCGCCGATTGCGACTTTAGATCATAGGCTGCTGTGCATGCACATGGTCCAGCACCTTCTGCTGATGACGATAGGTCCTCCGTTAATTCTGCTCGGCAACCCTCTTCTGTCATTCCGGCACGGCCTCCCATCGAGCTTCGTTCGGATTGGCCTGAATCGGTTTCTGTGCCGGGCTCCCACTCATTGGCTGGGAAGGTTTCTGGACAAGCCTCTGTTCTGTTGGCTCATCGCGACGGCAGTTCTGATCGGTTGGCATTTTCCCCAGGCCTTCGATCTCGCGATGCACTCGGAGTCTTGGCATGCAATCGAATACGCAAGTTTCCTGGCTGCCGGAGTTCTCTTCTGGATACCTGTGGTTCGGCCTTGGCCGAGCAAAGCCCAGTGGCCCCAGTGGTCTATTCCTGTCTACCTTTTCTTGGCGACGTTACCTTGTGATGCCCTGTCGGCATTTCTGACGTTTTGCGGTCGCGTGGTCTACCCTCACTATCTGCATCAGCAGCGGCCTCTCAATTTTTCAGCGCTTCACGATCAGGAAGCTGCAGGCGCTCTAATGTGGGTTTTCGTAACCTTTGTCTACTCGATTCCCGCAGTCGCAGCCACGATCAAACTTCTCTCGCCATCCGCTGCCTACCGTCAGCAGGAGTCGCCAAACGAAGGCGATGACGCGGACAGAGTTGCCGTCCCCTCGTCACCACACATCTCAACGGAGCTGGCATAAACATGGCGACCGAACCCATCCTTGTTATTGCTGCGACGGGGACCGCCGATGAGCACCGCTCTCTAATCTCCCGTTGCCTTGCGGATGCGTCCGACTACTGGGCACTCACGAAGCCTGAAGTGAACTTCTTGAT
>PLEA01000398.1 GCA_003136335.1 Acidobacteriaceae bacterium
CCAGTAAAGCGCAATGTGCTTCTCAATGCGCCGGCCTCGCTGAAAGCGGCACTGGCCCTGCTCCGCGTTGTCGCCGCACCGTTTCCTGGCTTCCGCGTTCCCCGGATGGGGCAAGCCCTTCGGCTTCTCACCGCACGTTATGCCGCATGCGAAGACGGACAACATGCGGCGCTCGAAGCGCTCCTTGCCTTGGCCCGTGCCGAGGCCTTCCGGCATGGATTCTCATTCTTGATGCTCGGACTGCATGAGCGCGATCCGCTCCGGAGCCTTGTCCGAAGAATTCCCAGATTTACATTCTCGTCCCTAGCCTTAGCTACGAGCTTGGGAGACCCTTCGGGGCTCGAAAACCGTGTTGCCGGCATTCCGTTTGAAGATTACGCCTTAGTTTGAGACGTAGACGAGAAACCGTCGAGGAACCCGAACACTGCGGCGAATCAAGTCAGGACTGAGGCTCGCTGTTCAACGACCATCTTCATGGGATACTTCGGTCGCAGCGTGATCCGGGCTTTCGTTTCGACTCGCTGACCGGGTGCCATTCGCAGATGCCATCGGGCAGCCAGCACCGCAATCACCAAAACCCCTTCCATCCAAGCGAACCGCTCTCCCAGGCATACGCGCGCGCCGCCGCCGAACGGAAAATAAGAAAACTTCGGCCGCGATTTGGTCTCCTCAGTCTGCCACCGTTCAGGAGCGAATTTCAGTGGATCGGAGAACCAGCGCGCGTCGCGATGCACCACCCAAGGACTCATCAGCACAATGGATCGCGCGGGAATCTTGTATTCGCCAACGTAAAACTCTTGCTTGGCCCGGCGGCCGATCGCCCACGCCGGTGGATATAAGCGAAGCGATTCGGCGAAGACGCCTTCGGTGTAACGGAGCTGGGGAAGATCGTCAAGCGCAGGCAATCGCCCGGCCAGCACACGATCGAGTTCCGCGTGAAGTTTAGACTCTGCGTCCGGATTCTGGGAGAGAAGATACCAGGTCCAGGTAAGCGCGTTGGCGGTGGTTTCGTGCCCGGCCAGCAGCAGCGTCAGCGCTTCGTCACGCACCTGCTTGTCGGTCAAGCCGCGGCAGGACTTGCCGGAATCGCATTCTTCGTCCTGGCTCAACAGGAGCATCGACAACAAGTCGCCGGTATCGCGGCCGCTTGCGCGACGTTCCGCAATCAGCCGGTAAACGATTTGATCCAGGCGGTCCCGAGCGCGTTCGAAGCGCCGCACGGAAGGGAGCGGTAGCTTCTCCAGCCACTGGGAAAAGGGCATGAGCAGTGCCTCGAACAGCTCGAATACCTGGCCCAACGCACCGCTGATGTCATCCGCCTCCGACTCGATATCGGCGCTGAAGAGCGCGCGGGCGACAATCGCCATGCTGAGACGCATCATTAACTGCGACACGTCGAACTCGGCACCGGACTGCAATTGATCTTGGCAGCGTGCCGCGCAATCGACCATCGAGGCAGCGTATCCTGCGAGTCGATCGCGATGAAAAGCAGGCTGTACCAGGCGGCGCTGGCGGCAATGGAAATCGTCTTCGCTGGTCAGCAAGCCGTCGCCGAGCAACACACGCGCGCGCTCCAGCATCCGGCTCTTGGTGAAATTCGCCTGGTTGGTGACGAGCACGTCCTCGATCCAGTCCGGGTGATTCAACAGGTCGCCGGCGGCATTGAGCACGAGTTTCCAGACTACTTCTTACGCAACACGCAGCGAAAACGTTTGTCAATCGTGTACTTCCTCTGACGCTTACGCTCAAAACCCCCCTCAGTGAGCGTAATGGTGATGTTTCGACAGTTGAGCCGATTTTACCGAGCAGCGAGGTTGCCTCTAGTCTACGAACGGGGCACCATCCCACGAGTAGTCTGAGAGTTCATTGCCTACGACTTGAGCCGCTGAACTATTGCAACCACGAAAGCGGTCGATGATTCTGTACCCTAAGCTGTAAGGTCTATTTCTTCGATCGGATAGCTGCTTGTTTTCAGAGGGCAGGTGGAGAATAGAACTAAGATCATGGTCAAACTTGTCCAAGGCATCTGATACGGCGTGCGCTCGTTCTGAATATTCCCTCGTCTCGTCAGACTCCGATCCTCCTTGCGCGGACACCAGTTCCCCTCTCTCGCGGACTGTACCTATCACATACGAAAGCCAAGAGTTGAATGCTATTGCACATTCCCGGTAATCTTGGTCGATTATTCCTTCTTCCGAAATCGGAATATTGTTGTCCCTAAAGTTCCTAAACTGGCCGTAATAACTCTTGAATTCTCGCAGGAGTTGTTCTTCCGGGGTATCAAAAGGAATGGAATACAAAACCAGAGACTCGTCCCCCTCAGGAGGCTCTGGTGGCGAATAACCCATTCGGTGGCGGTGAGAACTACAGGCCGTAGCCGCGACGCAGACACCAAGTACACACAATGTGAGTCGTCTGCAAGGTAGAGTCCTGAACGCTTTCTCCACAGCACATTGATGGTACTGCAATTGAGTTCGCAGTCCAACAGGTGCTTCACAACTGGCGCTATCGCATTATAAGAGGGCGTCCC